>CAJBVU010000329.1 GCA_903959115.1 uncultured Bacteroidota bacterium | reverse complement strand
CTGAGACCCAACAACATCCTGCTCACCCTTTTTACCCAAGGGGTTTTCATGATTGCGGCTTCTAGAACTAGCTATTTTAATATCGAATGGTCAAATATTATCTGGCCAGAATCAGTATTAATAATCCTCACATGCTGCTTAACTGCCGCCGGCGGGTATATCATCAATGATCTGTTTGATGTAGAAACCGACCATATCAATCGCCCGAACAAAAGGATTCTCAAGCGCGATATTTCGCACAAAGCCGCCATCGTTTATTACATCACCCTAACCGCACTCGGTCAAATCTGCGGATACTACGCTGGTCTGGGGATTGGATTGTTTGCTTCTGCCATTGCGGTATTGCTCTATTTCTATTCATCAGACCTTAAAGCGATGGGCTTGCCAGGCAATTCACTCATTGCTTTTATGTCGGGCTCGGTCATTTACATCGCCTCCCGCGGCATCCATGAAATTCACTCCGCCTATTTTGCGGAATACGCATTCTTGGCCTTTCTGCTCACCATGGCCAGAGAGTTGGTGAAAGATGCGGAAGACGTAGAGGGCGACAAAGAACAGAATTGTGAAACGTTTCCCATTCTCCATGGCACGCGGAAAACAAACATCTTAAGCAATGTGATTTTGGCCCTAATTGTCATTTTCTTGGTGACTGCTGCCTATTTGCTGTCGATAGAACCTTTTTTCAGTGTCAAATCGCCCATCGAAACCCATCAATTTATTTACCCCGCATTTTTGCTATTGGCCCTCGTCCCCATGATACTCAAATCCATGTGGATGATTGGCAAAGCGAACAACAAACGCGACTACAAGAAAATTAGCAAATGGCTCAAACTGACTATGCTCGTTGGCTTGATTAGTGTATTGTTTTCAGCGCCTTAATTCTGCAACGGCCGGACAATCAACTCTCATTGCCGAAGTAATCCCGCGGCTATCATAACACACTTAATGCTCTCTCTCAGCCCAGGCCTCCGCAATCGCCTCAAACTCTTCGTACCAAACCGGACCCATTTTCCGTGTGAGTGCCTCTTTTAAAAAGCGGTAAACCGGCACTTTCTTCTCTTCCCCTACCTTGCACGCATCGTTACACAAGTTCCAATGATGATAGTTTAGGGCCATGTACTCCCCATATTGCTTGGCCCGAATGGGATACAAATGACAGCTCATGGGCTTTCTAAACCAAGTTTTATTGTCGAAATAGGCTTTTTCAATGGCACAACCGGCAATCCCAACTTCATCGTAAACTACAAACAAACATTCGCCGGTGGGACGACATACGGTCACCAAGTCACCATCCCGATCTTTTTCATGAAAGCCTTGCGCATCGAGCAAAGACAAGCCTTCCTCACCCATAAATGGTTTCACATGCTCCAATTCCTTTTCGATGATTTCCAATTCGCTCGCTTCCAACGGAGCACCGGCATCGCCATGAACACAGCACGCTCCCTTACAAAGCGAAATCTGACATTCGAATTTTTTCTCTAAAATATCCTCGGAAACCAAGGCATTTCCTACGATAATCATAGGGCTAACAAATTACTCACCCAGATATTTTTTCCAGCCTTCCACTTCCAAACGATCCGCCTTGCCCAACACTTCAGACTTCATCGATTCTTTGAAATCCGCCACGCGCTTTGCCAAATCTTTATCGGCCACACTTAAAATTTGCGCTGCTAAAATCCCCGCATTCTTGGCACCATTGATCGCAACGGTAGCCACAGGAACACCCGGAGGCATCTGCACGATGCTATACAAGCTATCTACGCCACTCATTGTTTTTGTATGAACAGGAACCCCAATTACCGGCAAATGCGTGAATGAAGCCACCATACCTGGCAAATGAGCCGCACCCCCTGCACCCGCAATAATCACCTCCAAACCACGATCGGCCGCCGACTCTGAATATTCCATCAAACGTTTTGGTGTCCGATGCGCACTTACTACCGTTAGTTCGTATTCCACACCCAAAGCATCCAAAATACTGGCTGCATCCTTCATAACCGGCAGGTCGCTGTCGCTCCCCATGATAATACCTACTTTTTTCATTGATTGATAGATTTAACTGCAAAGTTCGACAAAATCGAAACAAGTATATAACCAAAATAATAGACGATAACTCCGGTGCTGCCGAAAAGCAAGCAAGGAAAGGTCATGACGAGTAAAATCATTTTGTATTTCCCCAAGGGGTCATTTTTTACTCTTTTCAAAGATAGCATAGGGATTTCGCTGATCATCATATACGAAGCCACCAAGGGCATGTACAACCAAACATAGTAATTTGAGAACAACCCGGACAAATCGATCAACGGCTTTTGGAGGATCCAAATGTTTCCAGAATGACCCAAAGTATAGCTCATCCAAGCAAAACTGGCAAGCGCCATCCCCGTCATCGGCGTGGGAATCCCAATAAATCCGGTTGTCTGTCTGGTATCGATGTTAAACTTCGCCAAGCGATAAGCCGCAGCCAAAGGAATCATCATCCAGATGTATTGATTTATGCAAAACACACCGGTAGGACAATATCCGTTTAACTCCATTAACGATTTCCATATGAGTCCGGGCAAAACGCCAAAGGTGACAACATCTGCCAATGAATCCAACTGCTTGCCCATCTCACCCGCTACGCCCAACTTTCTGGCAGCTAGACCATCAAAAAAGTCCAAAAACGCACCGAGTAACAAGCAAACAAAGCCCATCCATTCCAGGCCTTGCATTACAAAAGCAATTCCCAGCAGACCACAAGCCAAATTGCTTAGGGTGATGAGATTCGGAATCTCCATGACGATTGATTTGATACTATTCTTCATCTTTTACTAGATTGATTCGGAATCCCAATTCCGCGAAAATTGAGCTCATATCGCCGCCGATGGATTTTCCATCAAAATATGGCAAACCTGTATTTTGAAAATACCATTTTCCAGACGACATATCTTTTCGATATCCCACATTGAATGTCAACGAGAATTGATTCACAAAACGCCTTTCAATACTCAAATAACCTGCAGGCATCCACTCTCTACTTTGAATGGTTTGATTGCCATCGGGTCTTGGGTTTAAAATATTCATAGACGGTGGCGTGTATTCGATTCTCTGAATTTGATACCAAGCCCTGCCGCCAATGCCAACCACCCATCTATTTTCTTGGCTACTGTGAAGTAACAAATCAGCCGTAAAGGTCCGCGCCGCATAATTTAAACGCTCGCCGTTTTCACCGCTGAAAATATCTTTTTTCTTACCACCGCCACCAATGATCAAACTGGCCCTTGACGAATGTGCCGCCATTTCATACATTTGATAGGTGAAGATTTTTGGATTCGAAACCGAATATTGATTGTCGGCAAAATGACTCACCATAGATGATGTCATCATTTGGGGAATTGCCATTTGATTAGCTCCAATCGACATATAACGAGACGTAAACGCAGGTTCCGCATCCTCCCAAGAATTGCCCTCTTCCCCGTCCGATTCCTCCGTGTAATCATGAACCAAGACAAATGAAAACTTCTTCGGCAACTCTTTCAATTGCGAATCGCCCGCCTTCAAATCAAAAAGAATCATATTGTTGTCGACCGTTTCATACAAAGCTTTCACCTCGGAATTAATGATCGTGTTATCGCTCAAATTTTCTGCGCATATATCACCATCGCTGTCCTTGTCTTTGACGTAGAAGATACCAATCGACATCACGGAAGTATCGTTATGAAAATAACGGGTTCTCAAACGTGTAAGCAGGCTGTTGTATTCAAACCAACCGCAATCTTGTTGTTGTTTCACTAATGAGGTGTGGCAGCGTCCGAACTGACCATAATATTTTTCATTGGGGTTATTGGTGAGCAAGGCCGACATATTTCTGAACATATGTTCTTCGCGCCAGGTAAATTGTTGAGCCGTATTATCCAATTCTTCCCATTGAAGCCATTCTTTGAGTTGTTTGAAGACTTTCACATACTCTGCATAATCCGCACCCATCCATTTTTTCCAGGCTTTAGAAGAATCCAAAAAGGGACCGTCGATGGCACCATATTCACTAAGCCAATTCACCAAATATGCGATGTCTTCATATTCTTCTGCTTCAGGCCTTGATTCATAGAGTGGATTAAACTGCAATTTTAACATTTTCCTGACATCTTCTTTAGCCTTTGACATGGGTCTAGCTGAATCAATTGATGATTTGGAACCTGCGGCTGTACTATCCGTTACACTTACTGTGGTTTCATCATCTGAGCTGGAGTAATCTTCATCGGCATCTTCGTAATAGTTACTAAGTCCATCGGATAGGATGGAATTTGCTGCATTTCTTACTAGATAAACTCCAGCCGCCAGCTCCGCTGGCGGCACTCCCCTGCGATTTAAAATATCGTACAACCAAAGAACCGACATATCGTAGAATCGCTCCACATCCAATCCGTGAACTTTCACTTGTTCCGAAGCTGGTAATCCTCGATTCCACTGGGCAATACTATCAAACAGATTCATGTAATTCTTGGAGCTCGTTGCCATCAAGTACATCTTCGCAATGGAATCCTCTTTGGTGAAATACCGCTCCATAAAGTAAGCACGCGTTGGGCTTAACTCAATCACAAAATTTCGAACTCCCGCATTCTCATGCATCATCCGCAAAAAACGATATTCAGCTACAGAATTGAATTTAGAGTAAAAGTGATTCTCCCCAGACAAAATCACCCGTGCACTCTTCGCCCGCTTTGACATCAACTGCACCGCATCCTGCTGATTGAAATTGCTCGCAGCAAAATCAAATTTTACACCCACCGGAAGTATGGGCAATTCCTGCGCCATCAAACTGGTCGCTACCATCGAGGCTATAACGCCAAATAGTTTTTTCATCGTAAAGCCCTCCTTTTATTTGATTTGGTACCTGACTCACTGGTGTAATCAACCGCAGCGGCGTAATCATCTTTTTTACTTTTAAAATCAAATCGATAACAATACCCAATTTCAGCCGACATAAACAAACCCGTACTTTTTATTCCACCCGCAGTATTCATAGGTGAACCCTGGTAAGTCCAAGTCTTCTTTCCCCAATCCCATCCATATCCCGCCGAAGCCCTGGCATACAAATTACCAAACCTCAACGTAGGAGAAACTGAAAATCCATACACAAACGCAGGATTCACCACTTTAACACTCGGCTGATCCTGATTGATAAACCCACCGCTAATGCCGGTAAATTTCTTCAACTCATGTCGCACATAACCCGAATACCCCCCAACTCCCAAAGTAAAATGTCTTCCCATGGAAATCTCATTTTCATCATACCACAAAACATAAGTGCTTCGCAGATTGGAATTCATCAACGACGAGGATTGGGCAATTACCAAACGGTCATTTTTAATCATCTTCCTAGCCCTAACCCCTTCGTCATCACTGCCCATCTGGTGGGATAAACCAAACGATAAGCCCTGAGAATGTATCATTCCAATCTCTGTGAAACCTTCCGACCGCAAAACAGTATTCAAAGCGCCCAATTTCAAGCGATTGATGCCGTATACGTAATTGATTTGAAACGCCGAATTGTAACCTCGCAAATAATTTGACCTATACTGTTCCGATTCATTATACCCTTCATCATAAATGGCCATAGCGGTATCATATAATTGCGGAATTTCAGACTGGGCTTGCGAAGCCAAAAACACCGTTTTTACCAGCAATTGATCGGTTATTTCATATTTGTTCAAGGGGATAAACACCTTAATTGGATTCGCAGAATCTCCCACATTCGTTTCCAAACCGAAGGGCTCACCCGAAATAACTACAGTTGCAGTATCCGTGGTTACCCGAAATAGTGTTGGGTTCTTTCTCAAATCACGCAAATGTCCATCACCCATACTCACCGAATCAGTTTTATTGGAAATCAACTCGGGCTTAATATCAAACTCATCTTCTGGCACAATAAATACCCTTAAAACATCATCCTTTTTCACACCCGCATCAATCAGACCACTCAGCAAGCTGGGCATCGCATTCGGCACATACGTGGAGCGATTGATACACTCCCTGTAGTCATCAGACAATATCAATACACGACCATTTTCCTTGGCAATCTCGGCAATTTGTCCATTTCTAAACGTGATTGCCTCATATGCATTTCTCGCACCGCGATTCACTGCACTTTGCATGACTTGTTGTGCCGACGGAATCTGATGCATCACCGTCTTGTTGGTGTTATAGGGAGATTTAGCATAATCGCTCAAATCTGTTTCAAGCTCTTGAACGCGGCCAAAATAGGGCAATAATTGTTGGAACATTTCCCTGTTTTCCTCAGGAATCCAGTTCTCTAAATCCGCTTTAATGAAAGGCATCGAATCGCGTAAACCCGTAATTGTTGGCACACTACCAAACGCCGGATCTATTTCTGAATCATCATCCGATGAATTGTCGTCCGAGGACTCCGTTGACTCACTCGTCTCCGTTGATTCACGCAACGACTCAGCTCTGGCTTTCCAAAAACGGTCCCATAAAGTAGAAGAAACCATCGCTCTTGTCGCCTCAACATGGGTTCTAAGCGACGTTGGTACAAATATTCCACCCGTTGAATCTGTTTTCAAACCCACAGAATTATCGGCCGGAAACAGCGAATTCAAGGCAACCGCCAACGCCCATTCATATTCACCATCAGGATATGTCAGCATTTCTGAATTGTCATCACTGCGCGACTCATCAGAGGTATTTAAAAAATCCTGAGAATAACTCAACGACTCAAATCGGATCTTTTCGATTGCGCCGGGTTGCTTTTTCTGGAAATCACGCATCGCCAGAAACAATGACTCTGGAAATTCAACATCATCTTCCCAACTAACGTGCAAATAATCCATGTGCAACGAATCGGGATGTCGCAAATATTGTTGCATCAACACAATTTGGATTCTATGCCAAGGCAGATAGACAAGATCAAATTTGGTTAGATCGCCGCTGCGCAACAAGGACAACAATGCATCCGATGTACTCGCAGTAAATGCAGTGTTGCTCCAATCCATCAAAGTAACTCTGCGTTTTAAGCTGTCCTGAAAAACAGGCCCTTGATAAACCGGCTCTTTTGCCGCAATCGTATCAACAAACAAGTAAATATTGGTTGTGTCAACCTGCGGCTCAGGACTAGACCACTGGGCGCCTAGAGGTGAGATGGAGCCAATTTTTGCGAGCGTTAAACAAATCACCAGTTGCCAAAGCCTCCGGCCGATTCGTGATTTTTGTTTTGCCATTTTTATCAAACGAGATTTAAGACTTGTTCTTTGATTTGTTCCAATTTTTCTTTCATCTGAACTACAGCCTGTTGCATCGGAAAGTAATTGCTTTTCACACCCATGGTATTCATTTCTCTACCCATTTCTTGGGCGATAAAATTCAGTTTTCTACCCAAGGGTTCCTTTTGTAGGCAGGTTCTGAAATAGTCCAAATGCTGCTGCAAACGCTGCTTTTCCTCAGCAATATCCCACTTGTCGAGGTACATTAAAATCTCCTGCTCAAAACGATTGTTATCTCTCAATTCAGACGATACATGGTCGGCCAATTGACCATAAATGCGATCGCGCAAGCCTTGCTTGCGCGGCTCCTCGTGGACTGAAACTTCGTTCAAATCGAGTTGGATTGATTCCACCAACGACAACAACTTAACTCCTGTTGCCATCCCTTCTTCTTTGCGAAACTGAACCAACATATCCGCCGCTTGCAGTGTAAGTGCCACAATGGCCTTTTTCACTTCGTCTTCTACGCCGCGCTCCCCTGTTTGAATGACCTCCGGAATGCGAATGATATCGCGGATTGGATCACGGAACTCCACGCCCAAGGCGCCACTCAATTCCTGATACTTATCCAAATACGCTTTTGCCAAACCCACATTGATGTGAATCTCTTGATCTTCCGCCTTCACATTAGGGAAAGTGATGGAATAAGTACAAGTAATTGTCCCTCTTTCCAACTTTTCACTCAATAACCTACGTATTTGAGGATCAATCTCATACAAAAATTTGGGCAAACGCAAATCCGCCTCAAAATACCGTCCGTTTAACGCCTTAACCTCACAAACCGCACGCAACGAAGGCGTTTCCATTTGGGCCCTTCCGAAGCCCGTCATACTCTGAATCGAATTATCCATGCTAATTCAAGCGAAATTAACCCTTAATCAACAATTTTGAATCACCCATCCACCAACAATTAATTAACTTTGTACAACTTTGATGAAAGCACGCGCATTTTTAATCCTCATTACCACCGCAACTATACTTTTATGGCGATGTGGTGGTGATACCCAAACCCAAGTTCCCACAGATTCTTCATCCACCGAGGAGGGTATCGTTACTCGTAAAATTTCCGGATTTTCAGCCGAAAATGCCTATCAAAATATAGAAAAACAATTGGCCTTTGGCTTTCGTATTCCTGGTACCGCTGCTCACAAAAAATGCGCAGATTGGCTTTTTAAGGAACTTCAAAACACCTGCGACACCGCCTATTTCCAAACCGGCGAAGGCAAAGCACCCAAAGACGGCAAGAAAATACCCATTTATAACATCATCGGAAGTGTAAACCCGAAAGCCAAAAATCGCATGATCATCGCATCGCATTGGGACAGTAGACCTTACGCCGACCAAGACGATCAAAAACAAACCGAACCCATCCTTGGAGCAAACGACGGTGCCAGTGGCGTAGGAATTATCCTTGAATTGGCTAAAAATCTCAAAACCCAAAAACCCAATTGGGGCATCGATTTCATACTTTTTGATGCCGAAGATCTCGGTATTTCCGAAATAGAAAACTCCTTCTGCCTCGGCAGTCAGTATTGGGGTAAAACCCCACATATTCCAAATTATAAAGCAAGTTTCGGCGTACTTCTGGACATGGTTGGCGGCAACAACGCTCAGTTTATGTGGGAAGAAAATTCTAACAATTACGCAAACTGGGTCCTTGTCCATACCTGGCAAATTGCTCAAGAATTGGGCTATGAAAACTACTTTCCTTTGAAACTCATTGGAGCGATCACAGACGACCATAAATACGTTTATGAGGCCACCAAAATCCCAATGATCGATATCATACAGTACAACCCCAATAGTGGATTTGCACCCTTTTGGCATACCCACGACGATAACCTGGATGCCGTGGATAAGCGCACTTTGAACGCCGTTGGAAACACCATGCTCCACCTGATTTTTAATCCACCCGCCTCATTATGAGTCAATTCCCAACCCTAAAAATACTGGCTTTCGCCGCCCACCCCGATGATGTTGAATTGGCCGCATCCGGAACCCTAATGAAGCACATCAATATGGGACATGCCTGCGGAATCATCGATTTAACTCGTGGTGAGTTGGGGACCAGAGGCTCTGCCGAACTGCGCGATCAAGAAGCTGCCGAAAGCGCAAAAATTATGGGATTAGCTGTGCGCGATAACCTGAATCTTGGCGATGGTTTCTTTGAAGAAAATGAAGAAACTTTGATCAAAGTGATTAAAGAAATTCGCAAATACAAACCGCAAATTGTGTTGGCCAATGCTGTTTCGGACCGACATCCAGACCATGGCCGTGCCGCATCGCTGGTTTCACGTGCTTGCTTTTTGTCTGGTCTTCCCAAAATAGTTTGTGATCATGACGGCGAGAATCTTGCTGCGCATCGACCTAAAACCATCTACAATTACATACAAGATCGCAACATCGGTCCCAATTTAATTGTCGATATTTCCAATGAATATGAACAGAAAATGGCCGCCATCATGGCATTCAAGAGCCAGTTCTACGATCCAAATAACCAAGAGCCGCAAACACCCATTAGCGGACAAGATTTCTTATCCTTTTTGGAGGCCCGAGCCCAAGAATTCGGTCGATTGATCGGCTGTAAATACGGCGAAGGTTTCACCACTGAACGATGCATCGGAACAAGCAATTTACTTGATATACTGTAAAAAAAATATCGTCGCCCATTCTTTGAATTTGTGGATTACCGCCGCATGGAAAAATTGCATCGCAGCGCTGTTCGCGATTTTCACATTTGTCTCGGTGAACGCCCAAGTCAAAATCGCTGATATAATCGCAAACAAGCCCTACGTAATCAATCTCCATCCCACCGATACAGGCAGACTGGTTGTTCTGTTGCCCATGCCATTCGCAAGTTCTCAGTTCAAACCCGAAGCCTACAAGGTCAAATTGCCCCCCGCCTCAGAAGTTCACGCAATTCATCTGGTATACACCCGATACAAGCAGTTGGACACATTCAATCAGCCCAAACTCAATCAACGTCGTTTGAACAACCTAAAACAGCTTTGGCCCGATGTTTTCAAACAAAACGATATCGTCTGGAGAGTCTTTGAACAGAAATCACCAAAAACATTGGATGCGGCAGAAAACTGCTATCACGGATTTGTGATTTACTTAAAAAACCATCCCCCCAAAGCGGAAACGGAAAAGGAAATTGCCAAAATTG
>CAJBVU010000328.1 GCA_903959115.1 uncultured Bacteroidota bacterium | reverse complement strand
TGGGGTAGCATCGTGGGCCTAAGCTATATCGCGGCTCAACGTACCTTCCCTGATTATGGTGAAATGGCCGATGCGAAATCTCTGTTGGAAAGCTTCGCGCGTTCTTTCGGTTACCACTACGGTAAGAAAAAGCACGTTCGCGTAAACACGATCAGCCAAAGTCCAACCAAGACCACTGCCGGTTCAGGCGTGGGTGGATTTGATGCCTTTTACAACTATGCCAATAAAATGAGTCCCCTTGGCAATGCAAGCGCTGAAGCCTGTGCTGAGTATTGCGTAAGCTTGTTCTCAGACTACACCCGCATGGTAACGATGCAGAACCTTTTCCACGATGGTGGTTTCAGTTTCACTGGAATCTCTAGCGATTTGATGGATAGTTTCCGCGACGCAGCTGCTGAGTAATCGCTATTGGTAAATCACCACTCGGGCCGTTTGCAAAGGCTGATTGTCTGCTGTTAACGTCAACCAATACATACCCGATGGAAGGCGAGAAACATCCATCGACATTTTCTTATCGTTGATGTGATTGCAATTTTGTTCCAAGTAGATTTTTTTTCCAGTGATGTCCATCAATAGGAATTTGTTCCCTTTTTGACTTGAAAAATCCAATTCCACATCCAACACACCATTGGTGATGGGGTTGGATTGAATACGGAAGTTTGTCTTTTTAGGGGCATCCGTCACAGACGAAACCACGCCACCGAATTCATGCGCTCCTATATCGAATTTGGTACCTACGGGTATTGAACTACCCCAAAAATCGCGTGAACCCACGGAAAGTCCGATTTCCTTTGACAAATCAAGCCCTGCATCTTTGGCTGGAGAACTCGATACCAACTGAAATTGAATCAAAGAGTTGTTTTCTTTGGGATACAACAAAGCCGCTGCATTGGAAGTGCCTGTCAATAAAGGATCTGCTTCCACACCCACAACATTCCCATTCAATTTTTCATTGCCAGTAGCACGAAACAACGACAAACTGCTGTAACTATTGCCATAGGTAATTTTGAAAGTTCCTCCTGAACTCCAATACAAATTTCCTGTAAACACCGGATTCTGTGGAACAAAGGTGGCAGGAACATGAACCAACGAAAGTGGGCCGGCACTGCCAGATCCTGTAACCTGGAAAATGTTGTTATAACATTTCACCCCCGACATATTGGTTCCATAATCTGTCATTTGAAATGCACCGAATGTAGTGTATTTATTCTTCGTTGAACCACTCACATACACTGTATTGTTGTAAAAATTCAATCCGTTCCAGCTGGTGTTTGGGGCAGTAAAAAGCGTCACGGCACTGTTGTTCGTGCGGGCATCATTGATGCTAATATTGTATCGCACCGTATTGCTACCCCACGCGCGAGCACCAGTAAAATTGCCCATCAAATAGCCGGCACCGTCGTTATCATGAGAGTAACAATATTGAACAATCGAATTGGTTACGCCACCATCCAAATCAAAACCTAACCCATCGCATCCAGTGGAAGACCCAGAAGAATTATGATGCGATTCACAATATTGAATGGTCACGTTGTCGGCCGACCAAACCCAAATGCCGCCCGGTCCCCCACAAGCCGAATTCAAAGTCCCGGTGTTGTAGGCCACACATCGCTCAATAACCGAATAATCAATTTGAGATAGTACAATACCGCTGCCTTTGTGACTGCCAGCAGCATAGCCTGTAATGTTATACACTTCTGTGTTGCGAATTTGAAAATCCCTGTGATGATAAAAATTGGTTGTTGAGCCGCTGTAAAGATTTTATCAATTCCAGGGATAAACGCTGCCTCATCCAATATCAATAACGATACGGCTTCCGAACGTCCTGCGTCTTCTGTTG
>CAJBVU010000327.1 GCA_903959115.1 uncultured Bacteroidota bacterium | reverse complement strand
GTAGACGCATCGATGATTCTACTTTTTCCGGTGATAAATTTCTGCGCACCAGAATTACTTCCTTTGATGCGTATCGTCCAATCACAAAGCTTGGTAAACTCTGCGGTAAAGCCAACGGTTTCTGCTTTTGAAAAATCCACCGAAGATTTGCTGGCTTGGAAGGGTTGTAACAAACCAAACTGACCGTTGAGATCGCTGAGGCTAGGACCATCGAATGAACTGTTGTTTCGCTTACAGCTTGATGCGAGCAATGTAGCGGCAAGGGCGAGGGTAAGAATGTGTTTTTTCATCGCTAGGGATTAAAAGGTCATATTATAAATAACCATCCAGTGGTTGATTTTGTAGTTGTTGTATGCGTGAATTTTGTCTTGATAATTCGATTGTTGGTAAAGAGCGGTCAAATAGGCTTTTTCACCAAATCGGAAGCGAATGCCGGCGGCGGTTACGGTTTGATTCAAATCGACGTTGTATTTGCTGAAATCGATGACTTCAGTAAAGCCATTGCGGTCCGAAACTAGGTCGTTGCCATTGCCCTGAAGCGCGGTATAACCAATCATCAAATCCATGCTGGGCAATATCTCGAATTCCGCACCCATTCCGGCTTGGAGTGATGTTAGGTCAACGGATTCAAAAGCGTACTGACCCGTTCTTTGCGTGCTTTGGTAGCAGGCGGAAGCCGAAATCTTTGCGATGCGATCCCAATGTAAATATTTTCCAAGGTTGGCGCCCAATTGAAGGCGGGTCATCATAAACGATTTTAATGCCGATGTGCCTTGTCCGCGAATTTCCTTGAGTTGGTGGTGGCTAAATTCCGACTGAATCACCTCGTTCTTGGTGTTGTATTTTCCTTTGAGGTACAACCCTTGTCGGTTAAAAGTGGCTTGTCCGTAAGGCAATACATTGTTTATCAATGGGTTGTAAGCCATAAGTTTTGGGTTGATTCCTGTGCTGTACAACTGACTATTGTTCATGATATCCCCGTAATTCAACGGTCTGTCCGCTTGTGTTTGCTTGTATCGATTGAAGAAATTTGGTTGGGCGTTATAATCTACTCGTTTACTTTGCGCGCCGGGGCTGCGGAAATCAGGTCCAACGTTTAAATAGCCCAACTCTGCCTCCCATTGTTTGCTTTCTGGCGAAAGGGTGAAAGTGGGGTTCATGAAGTAGTCGGTGAGCGTAGGCGCGGTGGTATCGATGGTGTAATGGTACCGTGAATTCCCAAATTCGCCTTGTAGTTGGGCGTTGAGTTTTCCGATTTTGTTGTTGTAGCGGAAGGTCATCGTGTTGACGATATTGCTGAATACGTTGGTATCCAAAGCGGTGCCTTTTACGTCGAATAGAGCCGCGAGGTTATAGGCGATGCTGAAATGATTGCTTTGCATCAAATCAACGGTAGTTCCGCCAAACAATCGATCTTGGATATTACCAAAATTGGTAGCATTCATTCGAGTGAGGTAGGCGTTGACATTCAGCTCTTTTACGAATTTGTTGAACTGCAGACCCCAATCCAACGACAAGCCCTGCTGTCGCCAAGTATTTGATTTATAGAAGGTTTCGTAATTCACGATATCGCGCTGCAATTGAAAAACATCCGGCTGACTGATCATTTGATCCTCGTTGTGATTGTAAAGAGTAAAGGGGGTTTGTTTTAGGTTGATATCGCCCAGTTGGTATCGAACCACATCGGCGATGATGCCTTTTACCCAGAGCTGACGGACATCGAATGCTACTCCTGCGCCATAGAATCCGCCATATTTATTGTTGATACGAATCATTCCCAGAATTTCGGTGTTTTTATTGGGGCTGATATTAAATCCCAAATCAACGAGTGCATAGCCCGCCACCGCTTTTTTTGCTGTGGTTTTATCGGCTATGGTATCGTT
>CAJBVU010000326.1 GCA_903959115.1 uncultured Bacteroidota bacterium | reverse complement strand
GCTCTGGCTGCTCCATGCAATTTGTAGTGCATCAATGGCTTGTGTGGGTTTGCCTTCTTTGGTGAAAAGTCCGTACCAGGTAAGCGTGTATTCTTGCTTTTGTCCCCATAAAAAAACGTAAGAACCAATACAGTCGTTGGGATTGGCTGCGATGTAATTCGTATATCGTTTATTTTAGACTTCTGCTTTTTCGAGGCTACTTTGTTCGATGGCTGCGCCCCAGGGAGTTGTTGGTGATTCCCAGTGGCCGTTGGGTCCCCATTCTGTGATCATATAGGGTCCGGTCCAGCCCCATTTTCTGATGTTGTAAGGTACGTTGCCAATATCACCATAAGTGTTTACGCAGTATACGTCAATGTCTGGAGCTTTTTGCTTAATCAGTGCCACTTCCATCGAGTCTAAACCAGCCGTAACCGTAGAAGTAGGGTGATTGGGGTCAACTTGATGCGCATATTTGGCGATGTCTTGAATGGCGTCCCAAACGCGGGTATTGGAATAAAACAGGTCGACTTCATTGCCGATGCCCCACATCAGTAGCGCGGGGTGGTTTTTGAATTGATCGATGACACTTTTAAAGTGATTGAGTTGCTTTTCTACTTTGGCCTTGTTGCTATAATCAAATCCATGTCGTTCATGCTGCAACCACATCCCGAGCATCACCGTGAGTCCGTGTTTTTGTGCATTGTCGAGGATGGTTTGGGCTTCTTCAACGCCCCAAGTTCTAATGGAGTTGCCTCCGATATTCACAACGACATCTAGGTGGGTATCGCCTCCGGCACCTTTGACGTAGTATGGTTTGCCATCGCGCAGCATTTCCCAGCCTTGAGGCGTTTGGCGCACCTCCACTTTAACGGCTTGGGCCTGCGAATGGATGGAAATTGTTATTGCTATGAGTGCGATTAAGTACTTCAATGTTATAGTTTTAAAGGTCAAAAGCAAAGTCGCTGCTAGAAATTTTGCTATATTTTTTTGCGTTGTACTTGAACAATTTTGCGGGTCTATGGGTGACGCTAGATTGTTTTAGTCCGGTATCGGTGATGAAATCCATTGATAGGATTTTCTTTCGAAAGTTTCGCACATCAAACTCTGTTTCTAGAATCGATTCGTAGAGTTTTTGTAATTCTGTGAGTGTGAAATATTTTGGGAGTAGCTCAAAGCCAATTGGCTGACGTCGGATTTTGGTTTTCAGCTGATCTTTGGCAAACAAAAGAATTTCATTGTGGTCGAAAGGAAGATCTGGAATTTCTGAAATAGGAAACCAAGCGGCTTCTTCGGCCCACGACGATGGGTGTATGTTGTAGTCCTCAATTTTTATTAAAGCGAAATAGGCCACTGTGAATACGCGACCAAATGGATGTCGGTCCACCTTGCCAAAAGTATGAATTTGCTCCATGTAAATTTTGTCCAACCCGGTTAGGTCTTGGAGGACTTTTTCTGCAGAGGAGGATAAGTCTGTATCGAGGCTAATTAAATCGCCGGGGAGTGCCCAGCAGTTTCGATAGGGGTCGGCTCCGCGATAAATGAGCAACACTTTAAGGCCTGATTGGTCGAACCCAAAGACAACGTTATCTACGGAAACGGCGGCTTTAAAATAGGGTATTAGGTTTGGGTCCATGAGAGGTTTCGCGATGCGCATGGCGAATATATTGTAAAATATACAATAATGCCAATTGCGACCCTTAAATGACGGATTGTTTACCAATTTAGGTTCCAAAGTTCAACCGATTTCGGTTGAACTTTGGACTGTTTAATTTGGGTAATTTACCCATTTGCCGCGCAGCGTTTGCATTTTGGCTTGGGCGATTAGGGTGTTTTTGGCTTCAAAGACAAAGGAATAGGTTCCGGGGGGTAGGTGATGTGGCGGAATACCTAAATTCTCTTTGGTTTGGAAGACCATTTGTCCGCCCATGTTATAGACGGTAAGCTGATGAAATGCGTATTGAGAAGAAATGAATCGCAGCTGATTTGTCCAACCGAAGTGTGCCGGATTGACATCGTTGGTGCCGGAAAATTCAACTACTTTTACTTTTTTGGTGGTAACGCCATAGCAGCCATTGGGGTGAAAAGATTGGGCTGTGATTAGGTAGTTGGCGGGGGAATTGGCAAACGACCAGTTGATGGGGTTTAGGTTGGCGGTATCCTCGGGGTTGCCTGTTCCAAAGTCCCAATGAATGCGTGTTGCTTGGGTATTAGCGGTAAAGTTGAAAGAGGTTTTGGGCAACATGATAGCCGTGTCAGGGTTGGATGCGATGGTGATAGGCAAAGTGTCTTGCACTTTTATTGCGATGCTAGATTCTTGGTAGCAGGGTTTTGATGATTTGTACGAAATGAGCCAGCGGCCGGAGGCCGCGGCGGGCTGGAACTTGTTATTGATAACCCCTTTGTTGAATCCATTTTGTGTACGACTCGTGTCGCCGTTGAGGCTAATTACTTTCCAAGTGTAAATGGTGTCTGCCGTTTGCCCAGTGGCCAGTTTTAAGCCCTTGTTAAGGTCCACAGGAGCATTGTGCGGACAAGCCAAAGTATCGCCTTGATAGTTTGCCAAATAAAGCTGTACCGATGTTACGATGGTGGTATCACAGTAACGACAGCCCAAAGCAGAGTCGTTGGCACAGGCGCTGATTTTGTATTTGCCCACCGCAATGGAATCAGGATAGCTCAGTAAAATGGCTTTCCGCGGCGTGTTGGTTGTATAGCCAATTTGGGCGTTCGACTTGGCTGGGCTCGATAATAATGTCCAGTCGAAAGGCGATGCTTTTTTTGGCGATTGCGATACAATTTTTTCCATCAATAAACCTGGCGTGGTGGTGCATACTTCAACATTTCTTGTCAACGAAAACTGCGGTCGATAGATGAAGTCGATTGTGTTTGTATCTCGACTCAAGCAACCCAAGGTATCGTAGGTAGCAACAAACGTGAGTTTGATAAAATCGGTAGTTTTGGGTTTTGCCGGCGCCTTGATTTTGTAGTTGTTTGGGCCAATGCTATCGAGGTATTTTCCGTCCAAACATCGAATCCCAGTTTGTTCGCCACCATAAATCATGTCCTTGTTCATAGGATCAAGCAGTGAAATACTCTTCCCATTGCCACAAGCCTGGGTAAGTGGTTTTGTCTTCCATTTGAGATCGCGCGAGATGATCTGTGTAATCCGCAATTCTCGGGTTACGGTGCAGCCTTTTGAGTCGGTGATCGAGAGCAGTACGATTGAATCTTTTTGGAGCGATAATGACTGCGACGATGTAGTCCCTAGC
>CAJBVU010000325.1 GCA_903959115.1 uncultured Bacteroidota bacterium | reverse complement strand
CGGCTGTGGTTGCTGGCTTGGCTGAGGGCTTTCCAGTTGAAATCAGAGATGTAGGATTTCATTTCGTTGCGGGCTTGGATGGCCCAATCATAGCCGTAATCTGGGAGCGACATTTTATCCCAGGCGATCATGCCCAAATTGTGTACGATGTTGCCACTGCCGATGATGAGTACGCCTTTGTGCCTGAGCGATGCCAACTGCTGCGCCAGTTCATAGTGTTGTGCCGGGGTTTTATTGATATCCAATGAAAGCTGAAACACCGGAATATTGGCTTTCGGGAACATGGTTTTTAAAATGCTCCAGCAGCCGTGGTCGAGACCCCATTGGTGCGATAATTCAACGGGTTCGGGTTTGAGTAATTCCGCGGTTTCCGCGGCGAGCGAAGGCGAGCCGGGGGCCGGGTATTGCACATCGAACAGGGCTTGAGGGAATCCTCCGAAATCGTGGATGGTTTTGGGTGCGCTCATGGCCGTTACCTGCGTGCCACGCGTTTCCCAATGCGCACTGATACATAGAATGGCGGTGGGGGTGGGGAGCGATTGTCCGAGCGATTTCCAATGCTGTGAAAACACGTTGTCTTCGATGGCGTTCATGGGACTTCCATGTCCTACAAACAACGCCGGCATGGGCTTGCTTTGGTTGGGCTTGTTTAAAAGCTGGGCGATGCTGGGTACAGTCATGTCTTTGATGGCAAAGGGGATAGAAGGCAATAGCGAGATGAAATTTTTCCTATCCATGAAACATCTGTTACAACGAATATACGAAATGACAGGGAGATTGTCAACAAAAAAGGGATAAATCGCGCGGCTCTGGTTTGTGTGGCCTTTGCGGAACCACGTATTTCGTAGGCATGAATTCTGAGGCAATTGCGCAAGCATTGGGGATTAAACCGTGGCAAGTAAATGCGGTGTTGAAGTTGTTGCAAGAGGGCGCAACGATGCCCTTTATTTCACGGTATCGCAAAGAGGTTACTGGCAATTTGGACGAGGTGCAGGTGGGTGAAATCAAAGACAGAGCAGAAAAAGCCGAGGCCCTGGAAAAGCGCCGTGAATATGTGATTGCCCAGATTCAGGAACAGGGCAAGATGTCCCCCGAGTTGCACAATCAAATCACAGAGGCCCCGGATATGCAAACCCTGGAGGATTTGTATTTGCCGTACAAAGCGCGAAGAAAAACCCGTGCCGATGTGGCCAGAGAAAAAGGCTTGGAACCCTTGGCGAAGTTACTTTACGATCAGCGCGACCCCCGGGCGATGCAAAAAGTTCGTGATTTTGTGGGCGATGCCGTAGCTTCCGAAGCGGATGCCTTGCAAGGTGCGCGCGACATCATCGCCGAATGGATCAACGAAGATGCGCCACTCCGTAGCAAATTGCGTCAGCTTTTTGAACAAGATGCCCAGCTCTCCTGTAAGAATGCCCGTGGCAAAAAAGACAACGAAGAAGCCCAGAAGTTTCGGGACTATTTTGACCACCATGAACCATTGAAGCGTGCGGCAGGACATCGATTCTTGGCCATGATGCGCGGGGTGGATTTGGGGTTTTTGAAAATGTCTATCGCCCCAGATGAAGACCGGGCGACCTATATTCTGAAACGACATTGTTTGCATGGCTATTCGGATGCCACAGACCAAGTGCGCTTGGCGATGTCGGATTCGTATGATCGATTGTTGCAGCCGAGTTTGGAGAACGAGATGATATCGGCCATGAAGGAGAAGGCCGACGAGGAGGCGATTGG
>CAJBVU010000324.1 GCA_903959115.1 uncultured Bacteroidota bacterium | reverse complement strand
GAAGATCCTAAGAAAACCAAAACCATCGTAAAGAGAGGGGTTATTGAGTTGGTTACACCTGGGGTGAGCTACAACGACAAAGTTCTAGAAATCAAGCAAAGCAACTACTTGGTGTCGGTTTTGGAGCAAAATATGCAGTGGGCCGCCTCCTTCCTCGATATTTCCACTGGGGAATTCTTGGTTTGCGAAGGCTCGTTGATCACCGTAAAAAAGATGATCGACGCCTTTAAGCCGTCCGAATGGATACTCCCCAAACAACAACAACAAACAATATTCGAAATTCTAGGCACACCAGCGTCGTTTCAAACAATAGAATCTTGGGTCTACGAAGCAAGCAACGCCAATGAATCCCTTTGTCGGCAATTTAAAACTCAGAACTTAAAAGGATTCGGAATTTCCGAAATGCCTTTGGCAATTGGGGCGGCGGCAGCCATTTTACAATACCTACAATTCACCCACCATACTCACATCGATCATATTAATCGCATATCGCGAATAGACGAAGGCGATTCAGTATGGATTGACGGTTTTACCGCCAGAAACCTTGAATTAACCCGCCCGATTTATC
Source organism: uncultured Bacteroidota bacterium (assembly GCA_903959115.1). Taxonomy (GTDB): domain Bacteria; phylum Bacteroidota; class Bacteroidia; order NS11-12g; family UBA955; genus UBA955. The sequence goes on along the minus strand of CAJBVU010000324.1, from coordinate 9,615 downwards.
AAGGCGGCACAGCTGTAATTGATGTCATTGATAAAACATGTACGGCGATGGGCGCCCGAATGCTGCGAAATTGGCTGGTGTTTCCCCTGCTTGATCGCAAGGCGATTGAAAACCGACATCAACGGGTAGAGGTTTTTATCAACAACCCATCAGAAACATCGGTTTTTCGCGATACAATGAAACAAATTGGCGACCTACAACGCTTGGTTTCTAAAGTCGCACTAAGAAAAATCGGCCCACGAGAATGTTTAACCCTGGGCTATGGCTTGGATAATTTGGCAGATTGCAAAACCCTTTTTGAAAATAGCTCAGACCCGCAATTACAGGCCTTGGCACTAAAAATCGATTCACTGCCCAAACTACAGTCGCTGATTTCCGACCGCATGTTAGCCGATGCACCTGCCGTGGCCGCAAAAGGAAACATTTTTAAATCGCATGTACATCCCGAATTACAAGACCTACGCGACCTCACTACATCGGGCAAAGACAAACTCATAGAAATTCAACAGGCTGAAATTCAGCGCAGTGGCATCACATCATTAAAGATTGGATTTAATAACGTTTTTGGATACTACTTAGAGGTCACCAACTCCCATAAAGACAAGGCGCCCGAAGATTGGATCCGAAAACAAACGCTTACAAACGCTGAGCGATACATCACACCAGAACTCAAAATATATGAGGAAAAAATCCTCAATGCGGAAGAACTAATTCTCAATCTAGAAGCGCAGTTGTGGGAATCGCTGCTAAACGATATGAGCGAATTTGTCCCCCTACTTCAACAACAAGCTACAATTTTGGCGGAATTGGACGTGCTGGCGGGATTTGCTCAATTGGCCATGGACAGCAACTACTGCAAACCAACCTTAAATGATGGTTACGATTTGCTCCTCAGAGACTGCCGACATCCCGTTATTGAATTCCAACTGCCTGTGGGTGAATCATACATCCCCAACACCATTCAACTAAACAAAGACGAACAGCGCATCGTCATTCTTACGGGTCCTAACATGAGTGGTAAGAGCGCTATATTGCGACAAACCGCATTGGCTGTCATTCTGGCCCAAATTGGCTGCTATGTCCCTTGTAGCGAGGCTCACATTGGCATTACCGACAAGATCTACACCCGCGTTGGTGCATCAGACAATATTTCGGTGGGAGAAAGTACTTTCATGGTTGAAATGTCGGAAACGGCCTCCATTCTTAACAACTTGAGCGATCGCAGTTTGGTTTTACTGGACGAAATCGGTCGCGGCACGAGCACTTACGATGGTGTTTCGTTGGCTTGGAGCATCGCGGAGTACATACACTCCCACCCTTCGGCACCCAAAACCCTATTTGCAACCCACTATCATGAACTCAATGAATTGGAAAGTAAATGCCCAGGAATCGTCAATTTTCACATTTCAATCAAAGAACAAGGATCCCAAATTGTCTTTTTGCGCAAACTAACCCGTGGTGGCAGTGAACACAGCTTCGGTATCCACGTCGCCCAGCTCGCCGGAATCCCCAATGCCGTTCTCATTAGAGCCACAGAGATTTTGAATAAACTCGAAGAAGATCGATCCAATCTATCGCCCCAGAAAACGCTCAAAAACACGAGCACGAAACCGGTTTATCAGATGAACATGTTTCAAACGGAGGACCCAAAACTCATTCAGGTAAAGAAATTGCTGGCAAGCATCGATATTAACACACTCACCCCTATCGAAGCGTTACTAAAACTGCAAGCAGTACAAGGAATTCTGAACGAGAAAATCAATTAGAAACTGTAGTTACAACCCAATGCGGGGAGTATCGGCAACTGGTCTACGCGCTTACCTTTTACCCTATCGTAATAGAATATATTGTTTCTATTGTAAACGTTGGTCACACTGAAAAGCAAGTTAAACTCACTGCCCTCGCGGAAAACCCACTTTCTTTTTACCGAAAAGTCTAAGCGATGATAATATGGCAAACGTCCGCGATTGATTTGGGCGTATACAATGCCTAACTGGCCGTTGGCCGCCGTATAATCAGTCCCAATCCCTTGTTGAAAGTTGTATTTCTCATAGTATCCTTGGGTCTGGGTAAAAGGAAATCCAGATCCAAAGTTCCATCGTAAAGAAATCTCAGACGGATGCTTTTTGTCAAATTCGTAGTTCAGTAGAATGTTGGCGTTATGACGACGATCGAAGTTGGGCTGATAATGCGAAATCCCATCAAAACGGTTGACATACGTCAAGGAATAAACCGCCCACAAATACCAATGTTTGTCAGAATATTTATAAGAAATATCGCCACCGTAAGCATTTCCATTTTCGATAATAAAATCCTGTCTTAAACGCTGTGGCTTATCCAAATTAAATTCATCGTCCGAGAACAACTTATCCCTGTTGATGTTAGTGATCTGATCAAATATTTTCACAAACGATTCAATATTGATTGTCTGCTTTTTGTTGATGCGATAATCAAACCCAGTTACGGCATGCCTTGCCTTCTGCAAACGCGTAGTCACGGGCTTACCATTGAATGAATCGGGAAGGTTGTCCGGTCCCGATAAGAATCCGTAGAATAAATTCACCACATCTCTATCGCTCATTGCAGATAATAGGTTCTGAGAATACATACCCACGGCAAATTTGATTCCTATTGACTTCAATGGCATGTAACGCAATTGAAACCTAGGCTCCAAACTACCATTGCCTAACGACGCATAATATTGATTACGCAATCCAATATTACAAATCAACTTCTTACGAACCACGCGATAATTACCAAAAGAGTTGATCTCTGTTGTACTCTCTAACTGATTGATTTTCCTGTCGTTGGCGTTATACAATTGAAAATTGGTTTGAAATCCATTTAACTCAATACCCCATTTCAAATCATCGCGTTTAAAGTTATAAGAGAAATTCATCCCCAAGTTAAATCCGCCAATGGAACTATTTCTTGGCTTTGCATCTTGCTCTTTCTGTTCGATGCTATACTGACTCCATAAAAAGAAACCATCAACCCTCGTTTTGGCCTGCTCAGGAACCACTAAGAACTTACCACCCAACCCTGTCGACGTCCAACCGTAGCGCGTAGACCCAGGAAAAGCGACATTGTCGGAAAATCTGAACCCATATAATTTGGTATACCCACCATTGGCCGAGTTGAAACTCATTTTCACGAACAAATCGCCAAAATTGTAAGGCAGCTTATCGGGATTGGCATAATTATAAAGCAATCGTGAGGATTCGCGCAAGAATGAATTCTTGTAGGAGATGGCAATGGAACTGTTGTTTTTTCCTTGTTGATACTTGCGCAAGGGCGATTCCAACAGCAATTTAGATGTAAAAGTGGTCAAACCCACCTTTCCAGCCATCCGCTTCCGGTTTCCATCGCGCGTTTTAATATCTACCACCGCCGATACCCTACCTCCATATTCTGAGCCAAACCCTGCACTATAAACATCTGCAGTTTGAATCAAATCGGTCTCAAACACCGAGAAAAGTCCAATGGAGTGAAATGGATTGTAAATAGTAAGACCATCCATCATCACCTTATTCATAATTGGCGAACCGCCGCGGATATACAATTGTCCGCCTTGGTCACCACTAAACACAACGCCTGGCAAAATCTGTAAGTACTGTAAAATATCAGGTTCCGCGCCCACCGCAGGCATTTTATAAATCGCACGCGCTTCGATGTTTGTCACACCCACTTGCGCATCCCTAGCTTTTCCTTTTACAGAAATTTCTACCGCCTCCATGGACGAAATGTGTTGCAAATAAAAATCTTTCTTGGTGTTGATATCTGCGAACACCTTTACCTTTTCATAAAGCGTGTCAAAACCCGCGTGGGAAACCCGCACCCAATAATCACCCGGCGTTAAACCCGTTAATGCATAGTAACCGTCGTTGTCTGAAAGGATGGAGCGAACCACAGTACCATCAGACTTGTCCTTTACCGCTGTGATTACTGACGCCACGGAGCGATCACCATTGTCGCCGTCGTAAACAAACCCCCGAATATCACTTTTGGTTGATTGACCCTGCCCCATAATTGGTGCCAAAGCCAAAACACAAATTAAAAATCGCCACATGAATTCTTCAAAAATACACCGAAAATTATTAAGTCACATTTTTTTCATCGATAAGCAAACATTGAGAACTATTTTTGCATTCTACATGGTTTACCGTTTTAAAGTTTGGTTCGACGACATGGACGATATTGTTCGATGGATTGAAATTAGGCCCTCGCATACTTTCATGGACTTTCACAACATCATTCAAGAAGCGATTGGCTTCGACAACAAGGAGGCAGCCAGTTTTTTTGTAAGCGATGATCGTTGGCGTAAAATTTCTGAAATCAAAAAAGAAAAGCCAGCAAATGCCGAAGGCGACCTCACCGGCAATGTTGATGCGCCGTTGATGTCTGATGTCAAAATACGGACATGCGTAAACGACCCCCACCAGCATTTCATATACATCTTCGATTATAATGTTCAATGGACTTTGATGTGCGAGTTGATTAGTATCGAAGCTAGCAGCGACAAACAAGTATATCCAAGGGTATATCGTACCGAAGGAAAGCCACCTAGGCAGCACAACGATAGTAAGTTCAAGATGCTAGACGACAATGAATTTGATGCGTTAGCAGAGAAAATATTGGCCGCTAAAGGAGTGAAGAGTTTATTGGTTGAACACGAAGAGGAATTGCTCGCTACGGATGATGACGATGACGACTTGGATGTTGATTTAGACGATGACGAGGATGGAGATGACGAGGATCATGATGAATTCGGATTCAGCGGTCTCAGCAATGGCATCGACGCGGATGATTTAAAATAATTCAAATTGACAAACAAACCCACCCTTATCGTAGTGGGAGGCCCCACCGCTTCTGGCAAAACTGCAGTTGCCATTGAATTGGCATTGAAGCTGAATACCGAAATCATTAACGTCGATAGTCGACAGGTATATAAGGAACTTCACATTGGCGTAGCCAAGCCCAGTGAGGAAGAATTATTGAAAGTAACACATCACGGTGTCTCAAGCGTTGGCATCCACGAGCACTACAATGCAGGTATGCATGCAGAACATTTCGAATCAACCATCCAAAATCTGCTTTCGGCAAACGGATCGGCAATACTTTGCGGTGGCACTGGCTTATATATTGAGGCGATCATCAATGGATTAGACGATATGCCAGAGATCGACCCTGATTTGCGTTCTGAAATTCTGGATGAATTTGTGGCACATGGATTAGATCGACTTGTTCAGGTTTTACATCAACTTGATCCGAATGCCGGCACCTTGGTAGCACTTGACAATCCCCAAAGGGTGATGCGTGCAATAGAATTATGCATTCAGACACAGAAAACATTGTCGGAGATATACTCACAAAAGCCCAATCCGAGATTCCCCGGGGCTCATGTTATTTATTTGGGCATCGAATATGAACGTGAGAAGTTGTATCAAAGAATCAACCAGCGCGTAGACAAGATGATTGCCGATGGATTGATGGCCGAAGTAGAATCTTTATTGCCACATCAATCCCTCAAATCATTACAAACGGTGGGATATAGCGAGTTATTTAAACATTTTGCCGGAGAAGTTAGCAAAACGGAAGCGATCGACTCAATAAAACAGCATACTCGTAACTATGCGAAACGACAAATTACCTATTTCACAAATCGATTTCCAACAAGATGGATCGCCGCTACCGAATGGCCGAAATATCTTCGTAATTTTGAACTCTAATTCCAATTAACCTCAATTTACAATCCTAGTCATGTTTAGTCAAGAAATACTCATCAGCTTGGTTGCCCTTACCCTTTTAGAAATCGTATTAGGGATCGACAATATTATTTTCATTAGCATTTTGGCCAACAAAGCACCGGGTGGTAAACAAAAGCAGGCACGTCAGTATGGCCTTATTTTAGGAATGGTAGTGAGGATCATCATGTTGCTCGGAATCAATTGGATTCAAAAACAAGAGCATCCTTTGTTTACAATCATCGATCACCCTATTTCGGGCAAAGACATCCTTTTAATATTGGGGGGATTGTTCCTTTTGTACCAAAGTGTGCATGAAATCCACCTAAAAATGAAAGGCTTAGAGGAAGAGATTAAGGAGAGAACAGATGCTAAAGGATGGACTGCGATATTGTTCCAGATGGTCTTGATCAACGTGGTATTCAGCTTAGACTCGGTAATTACTGCCGTAGGTATGGCCAACGAGGTTTGGGTGATGATTGTCGCCGTAATCATCTCAATGTTGGTGATGTTATGGGCCAGTGAACCCATCGCGAATTTCGTAAATCACAATCCAAGTATCAAAATATTGGCTTTGTCGTTCCTGGTTCTAATTGGCGTAAGTTTATTGGGTGAAGGATTCGGACAACACATCAACAAAGGATACATCTACTTTGCGATGGCATTTTCATTTACCATCGAATTGATCAATTTGAGATTAGATAAGCATAAGTAATACGCTTCGCAAATTCACACAAAGGATCAGCCGAATACCTACATCGGCATCGGATCAGTCGAATACGTACATCGGATCAATCTCGGCGCCAGGGGCTACATCGATTACTGTGCGCAGCAACCCAGAGTGCATTTCATAAACCCAACCGTGTACGTGGGGACGTTTGTGGTTTTTCCACGCTTGCTGCACAATACTGGTTTTTACAACGTTTCCGACTTGCTCAATCAGGTTCACTTCCACCATTTTATTCAATTTGGCCTCATCGCCCACTTCTGCATCTACCTCAGCCTTGTGCAAGCGGTAAACGTCTTTTAAATTCCTGAGCCATTTGTTTAACAAACCAAAGCTGTCGTTTGTGAGCGCCGCTTTTACTCCCCCGCAGCCGGTATGACCACAAACGATGATGTGCTTGACTTCCAAATATTCAACGGCGTATTGTAAAACACTGAGCAAGTTCAAATCTGTATGAACCACCATATTGGCGATGTTTCGATGCACAAAGAGTTCTCCTGGTTCCGCACCGATGATTTCATTGGCTGGCACACGTGAATCGGAACACCCAATCCACAGATAATCTGGCCTTTGATCTTTGGCCAAATTTTCAAAGTAAGTAGGATCATCGGACAACTTTTCCGCCGCCCATGCGCGATTGCTCAAAAACAACTTGATTTGATCTTCCATGCGTTATGTATTTGATTCTTTGATTTTACTAATGAAATTACAATTCAATTCACCCAATAGCTTTTGCTTATGAGATTCATTCAAAAACTCAAATGAAATCGCCATAGATTTCTCTTTGGCCCTAATTTGGAAGTCATCGATAATGTCTAAAATATCGCGATCCATGAATGTGCAATGGGTTAAGTCCATAATCACATTGGCTCCAGTTGGGAGTTCATCCAAAACTGTTTTTAACAGGGACTTATTCAAAAACGTGGCTTGTTGTTGGAAACGAACCATGTAATTATCGTCGATTTGAACCAAAGTAATGGATTTGTGAAAGTTTGATTTGATGATGTAGAAAAATCCTACAGCCATACCAATCATAATACCAACCAAGAGATCTGTCAACAATATTGAAACCACAGTAACCACAAAGGGAACAAATGACATATTCCCTTTGGCCCATTCTTGCTTGATGAGACTGGGTTTGGCTAATTTATAACCCACATAAATCAAAATTGCCGCCAAGGCTGAATTTGGAATCAAATTGAGCACCCCTGGAAACAACAACACTGCAACTGTTAACCATACCCCATGAAAAATGGCGCTCCATTTGCTCATTCCTCCTGCATTCACATTGGCCGAGCTCCGCACAATAACTGCAGTCACAGGAATACCACCCAAAAGGCCAGAAATTGTATTTCCCACACCTTGAGCTACCAATTCCCTGTTGGGTGGTGTAACCCTTTTATGAGGATCAATTTTATCCGATGCCTCAATGCTTAACAAGGACTCAATGGAGGCAATGAGTGTAATTTTTACTGCGATAACCCATATCAACCAATTACCCAAAACACGAAAATTGGGAACGATCATACTCGACTCTGCCATACCCGGCGCCAAAAAATTGGGAATATTCACCAAGTGGGATTTTTCGATCGCCCAATCAGACCCCGTGCTATTGGCCCATCCATTGAACAAGACTCCCAGTACTACAACAACGAGTGGCGCAGGTAGTAGTTGTATCCATTTAATTCCTTTTAAATATTTTGAATCCCAAGCAAATTGTATCAAAAGACCCAAAACACCAATCATTATGGCCAAGGGCGTGAGGTGTTCAAAGGCAATATTGATCTCCGAAAATGTTGTTTGGCCATCATGCTGTATAAAACCTTCATCCCCAAAATCATCAGCATCCCAACCCACTAAATGGGGTACTTGTTTCAAAATCAACATCAATCCAATGGCTGCGAGCATGCCTTTGATTACAGACGCCGGAATAAAATCGGCCAATTTGCCCACTTTTAACAAACCCAATATCAATTGCAACAGACCCGCAATCACCAATGCCGCTGCAAAAGCCTGCAATGCCGCATGTGAAACTAACGCCTCCTTTCCACCAGACAAATCGTGGAGCGATGCCTCAACCAATGTGATTAATCCAGCTGCCGGCCCACTCACGGAAACATGAGACCCACTCATAAATCCGATGACTACACCACCCACTATACCGGCAATCAAGCCACTCATTACAGGTACACCCGAAGCATGTGCAATACCTAAGCATAATGGCAATGCAACCAAAAACACTACGATAGACGACGAAATGTCTTTTGAGTAAAATTTCATTGACGTAAAACTATGGAAAAAATCAATAACTAAGCCCTTGAAACGAGGAAAACTGCGGAAAATCCGACAATCATCTATGGAAAAAATCCATAGTTAAGATTCAATCATCCAAAATGATGAAAATTCATCGTAGGAACTCTCCTTGCACAATGCAACCAACCAATCTGCACCATCATCCAAAAAACTCTGAATGAAAAACAACTTTCGCTCTTGGGGCGATTTCACATTAAAAGCATCCAACAACACCGCACGAATACCATTCCAACCGGGTTCATCAAACAACTTTTCTAAATGTTGATTTACTGCGGCATTCACCACTTTTTTCTGACCCTTCAAAAAAGCATCTGCTTGTTTCTTGGCTTCGGGCAATTCAAGAGATTTCCAGTTGTATAATACACGCAAATACGCCACCATTGAATCTTCAATGGCTTGGGCATGCACCGCCAGATCATTTTCACCTAGGGTCTTTCTCAATAACGCATCCTTCAAATTGGATTCATCTAAAAACAAATCAGCGGGTGACAAATCCAACTTATCCATTTTTTTCCCTTGAGAAGCGTTGAGCACAACCCCACCTTTTCTGTGTATCAGCGCAGGAATTAATCGGCCGGAAACTTCAAAAGCTTTGGCCGTTTGAAGCCAATAAATATATTCTGTTGGTCCAGCCACATAGGCCAAACAGGGCAAAATGGTTTGTTGGTATAAAGGCCTGAGTAAAACATTGGCAGATAAATGCGCAATCGCATCTGAATTCAACACAGACATCATTTCATCGGTGCTCCAATTCAATTCACCATCAACGGTTGCAAAACCCTGCGGGGTTTTCACAATTCTCCGGCGTTTTTCATCCATCCAAAATACATT
>CAJBVU010000323.1 GCA_903959115.1 uncultured Bacteroidota bacterium | reverse complement strand
ATCTATTATCAAACCATTCACAATGATATATCTTGGTCTGGACACCTAGAGGTTATCGCTGAAAACAAAACCAATTCAAGTTATTCAGAAATCGAAATCTGTGGCTTAACCACGATATATTTCTCCTCTGGCCCTAACCGGAAATTATACCTTGGCCATTACGACAAATTTGAAAATGAAGAGATTTATTTAAGTGAAATTTTATTTCCCGACAAAATGGGAGCTAACATGGGATATTTGAAAAAATCTGTTTTATTAGAAAAAAACGGTGGCACGTTTAAATTCTTCTATGATTACTGGAATAATTTCAAAAAATACAATCCCATCATTAGCCCAGCTACCCCGTGGACTCCCTATTCCAATAAACATGTCTTTTTTACCATCGACACTGTTGAATGTGAACGCACCGTGGTTAAAAATAAATCGCACAACCAGTTCCGAAAATTCTTATGGGTATTACCATGGAACGATTCGTTCACAACGTATGCGGTAGATTCATTGGTCTACCTCAAAGCACCAAAATCCGGTGAGTATTTAATTAAAGTTCGCGCCGAAGACAATCAAGGAAACTTCCAATGGTATTCTACAATGGTTCGATTCAAATCAAAGCCCCAAGCCAAATTCTCTATTGAGAAAAAAGCTCATTGTCAATGGGTTGGAGTTAAGTTTATAGACAGTTCACTTTTCGATATTAACCAAGGTAATAGGAGATGGTCGTGGGACTTTGGTGATAGTGGACCACCTGATGAAATTGTTAAAACAAGCGGCGATCAGATTGGCCTCGGCTCTACGAACCACACCTATAAAACTTCAGGTCGTTTTATCACCACATTGATTGTTTCGGATGGAATTTGCCAAGACACGGCCAAGTCAATTGATTCAATACAAATTATCCCAGCTCCACAGCCCGGCATCGACATAAATCTCACCAAAGGATGTACACCCCTCCCAATAGAGTTCGGACGGAAATTTGCAGATCTTACAGACTCCACGGTTTACCGTTTCAAGCCGTCCCTGACTCCAATCAATCGCTTCGCCCATGGTCGAAACCAAACCGTCATCAATCAACCAGGTAAATTAAGGCTATACCAGCAATTATTTGGTCCAACAGGCTGTGTTATCCAAGATTCTGTAGATTTAATAATCACCCAAGGCATAGATACCGCCATTGAGCCATTTCTCAAACGTAGCACTGTTTTAAATAACACTCAAACCTTAACTGAATGGCGCAACGTTCCCCATGCCCGAGGTTACCAAGTCTACCGTAACGGCATGTTGGCAGCGATGCTGAGTGATACAAATTTCGTGGATCTTCTAAGTAAAGATATCGATCAGAGTTATTCTTATCACATTGTAGCATTAGACAGCTGTGGCAACAGCAACGGAAGGAAAAGCAATATTGGTAAAGTCATTTTCTTACGTGTCATGGAGCAGCAATCCCAATCCAAAAGCGAATTCGCGGCGGCTTTATTAACGTGGTCACCCTATGAGAATTGGACTGCCCGCGGCGGCGTAAAGGAGTATGTCGTTTCCGGCAACCACCAAATAGAAACTAGTAATTGGCAAGTGTTGGGGCAATTCATGGATACCCAATTCAACGACAAGCAGTTCATAGAGCCCAAGAGATTTGAAAAATGTTATAGGGTACAGTCGATCAGTGGTGATGGTCAATTTGTATCTGAGAGTAACGTAGCCTGCTTAGAATACCCTGCCACTCTTTTTGCTCCCAATGCTTTTACGCCCAATGGCGATGGTTT
>CAJBVU010000322.1 GCA_903959115.1 uncultured Bacteroidota bacterium | reverse complement strand
TATCTCAACTTGTTCATTTTTAACATGTTGGTTTTGGTTTTGGGCTCCAACTACATGATGTTGTTCTTTGGTTGGGAAGGCGTGGGATTGTGTTCTTACCTGTTAATCGGATTCTGGTATAAGAATGTCGACTTTGGAAAAGCGGCGCGTAAAGCGTTTGTGATGAACCGCATCGGCGACTTAGGTCTTTTGTTGGGTTTGTTCTTGATTTATAGCACATACGGCACTTTTGAGTACCAAGATTTATTTTCTAGAGTATTTACCGGCACAGATGCATCGTCGAATGTAAACACAGCCATTGCCTTGTTGTTGTTTATCGGTGCGATGGGTAAGAGTGCTCAAATTCCTTTGTATACTTGGTTGCCCGATGCGATGGCAGGACCAACGCCAGTATCGGCTTTGATTCACGCGGCGACGATGGTAACCGCTGGTATTTATTTGGTGATTCGCTCTGAAGCCATTTATGCTTTGAGTCCTTTTGCAAATGAAATAGTGATGTGGATTGGCTTGTCGACATCCATTTTGGCGGCATTAATCGGTCTAAAGCAAAACGATATCAAAAAAGTATTGGCCTATAGTACTGTGAGTCAGTTGGGTTTGATGTTTATCGCTTTGGGTTGTGGCGCCTATACCGCTGCTTTATTCCATGTAATTACTCACGCTTTCTTTAAAGCTTTGTTGTTCTTAGGTTCAGGAAGTGTGATTCATGGTATGCATCACGAACAAGACATCCGTCAAATGGGTGGATTGCGAAAGAAAATGCCAATCACTTATCTCACTTTCTTGATCGGAACATTGGCAATTACGGGATTCCCATTCTTGTCGGGCTTTTTCTCTAAAGACGAAATCTTGATGTCGGCCTTCGCCCACAACAAACTCGTGTTTGGCTTGGCGTTGATGAGTGCAGGTATTACGGGATTCTATATGTTCAGAATGTTCTTTGTGACATTCCATGGCACCTATAGAAATCATCATCATGCATACGAAAAGGTGCACGAAAGTCCATTGTTGATGACATTGCCTTTGCTCGTTTTGGCGGTGCTTTCAGTGATTGGCGGTGCGGTGAATTTGCCACATTATTTGGGTGAGGGAGTTTCTGGGGGTTTGCATCATTTGTTGAGTTTTGATGGGGGCGGTCAGTTTTCGCCTATTCTAATCTATGCTGAACATGCCATTGAATTATCGCATTCTGTCGAAATTGCATTGTTGGCGATGGCTGTCTCTGTGTTTGTAATCGCATTCTTGTACACTAGAAACAAATACGTTGTCAAAGGCTCTGTGCCTGAGGCGGATGCGGATCAACAGGGAATGGGAAAGGTGTTGGCAAACAAGTTTTATGTCGATGAAGCCTACGATATGGCCTTTGTTGCACCATTGGAGTCGGCCTCTGATGTTATCACCGAATACGTGGATGAAAAAGCCCTGAAATCCGCAGTGGATGGGGTTGGAACCGGTGGATACGGTTTGAGTAAATTGCTGTCGAAGATTCAGAATGGTAACATCGAATATTATTTGTTGTATATGGTAATTGGAATTTCTTTATTGTTGGCCTTTAATCTGTTTTAATCATGGAAATTATACTTATACCGATCATCGCGGCCTTGGTTACAGCAGGACTAGGTAAGCGCAGCAATGTTTGGATTTCAACCTTGTTATCGCTGATTCCATTGGCGGTGCTGTATACCTATTTTACTCGTTTTGGGGTTGACAATGGTTGGAAGACCATTTTTGATCTGACCTGGATTTCAGAGAACATTCGTTTTACGCTTGGATTTGATGGCCTTACGGGCATGTTGTTGTTGCTGACCAATTTGATGGTGCCGGTGATCGTAATGGCGGGTATTCGCGACGATGAGAATCGTGTGAAGTTAACCGCATTGACATTGTTCATGCAGGGCGCGTTGAATGGCGTATTTATGGCGCAAGACGGGTTGATGTTCTACATATTCTGGGAGCTTGCGTTGATTCCGATTTATTTCATCACATTGACAATGAGCGGGGAAAATGCCTTTAAAATTACGTTGAGGTTCTTCTTGTATACCTTTATTGGTTCTTTGGCGATGTTGGCCAGTTTGCTTTACTTGTTCCTACACACAGCCAATTACTCTTTTTCGTTCGAAGCATTGCGTGCGGTTGAATTGTCGCGCATCGAATCCATTTGGGTTGGAGCAGGTATTCTGTTGGCTTTTGTTGTGAAAATTCCGTTGTTGCCTTTCCATTCTTGGCAGGCCGATACTTATACCCATTCTCCAGCGGCCGGTTCGATGTTATTGAGCGGTATCATGCTAAAAATGGGATTGTATGGATTGTTACGTTGGTATTTGCCCTTGGCTCCTGAGAGTATAGAGTTTTTCCAACCTTGGATCATTGGACTTTCAGTTGCCGGTGTGTTGTATGGCGCTTTGATAGCGATCAGACAGAAAGATATGAAGCGTTTGATTGCCTTTTCATCTTTGTCGCACGTGGCCTTAATCGCTGCAGGTATTTTTACATTAACGGCTGAGGGTTTAGAAGGTGGCGTTTTGCAGATGTTTGTTCACGGCGTGAATGTCATTGGTTTGTTTTTGGTTGTTGAATTGATCGAAAAGAGCACCGGAACACGTTTGCTAGGAGAGTTGGGTGGATTGGCTAAGTCGAATCGCTCGTTTATGATATTCTTCATGCTCTTGGCATTGGGTACGGTTGCCGTTCCTTTTACCAATGGTTTTCCTGGTGAATTCATGTTGTTGAAGGCGGTCTATATGTACAATCCCAATATGGCGTTGTTGGCCGGGTTAACCATCATTTTCTGTGCAGTTTACATCTTTAGAATGGTGCAGTTTAGTATGTTTGGCGAGGGTAAGCATGAGGTTTTATCGCTGAAATGGAATGAATATGTCGCATTTGGAATTTTGTCTGTTGCGGTATTATTGATTGGATTTGTCCCACAGTTGTTCATCGACGTGGTGCATTCGAGTATATTACAAATTGTTACATGGGTTTCTGAAGCTAAAGGAGTATTGTCATGATCGCATTATTTATCACATTTTTCGCCGCCGTAGTCATTTTGTTTTTAGGGCTAAACAAGAAGGAATCTTCTTTTTCAAACTTGGCAGTGGTGGCTTTGATGGCCTCCTCAATTTGTTCTTTTTGCAATGCCAAAGGTCTTTGCAATTTTGCCATTTTGGAATCATGGGTACCCGCGAACATGATGTTGTTTGGTTATTCAGAGCACATGTTTGCATCGTTACTGGCATTTATTTCTGCGGTGATTGTATTTGCATTTAGAAAGAACGACAATTTAGGAACCGATCAGTTGGGATTGATCATGTTCAGTCTTTGTGGTGCTTTCATGATGATATCTTACCAACACATTGTGATGTTGTTCTTGGGTATCGAGGTTTTGTCGATTCCGTTGTATGTATTAGCAGGTTCAAAGAAAGATAGTTTGGCTTCAAACGAAGCATCGTTGAAATACTTCTTGATGGGTGCCTTCTCAACAGGAATTTTCTTGTTGGGTACCGCTTTCATTTATGGTGGTACAGGGTCGTTGGAATTGGAAATGATGGGTATCAAGCCCAGTTTCATGCACGCCATGGAAGGGATGCCAATCCCTACATTGATCAATGCTGGATTGATTCTAATGAGCGTGGGCTTATTGTTTAAAGTGGCAGCAGCGCCTTTCCATTTCTGGGCACCTGACGTTTACGAAGGAAGTCCAAATAGAACCACGGTGTTCATGGCAACTATTGTAAAAATTACTGCTTTTGTGGCTTTCAATAAATTACTTTCAACCTTCGGTGGTATTCACAATACTTGGAGCGGTTGGTTGTGCGTATTGGGTATGATAACCATCGTTTGGGGTAACCTTGCTGGTTTGGTGCAAAACGGTGTAAAAAGGACCTTGGCCTTCAGTAGTATCGCTCATGCGGGTTACTTGGTGATGTTCCTGCTGATTTTGGATGAGTCAAAAACTTGGATTTTGTGGTACTATGGCTTTGCCTATGCTCTTGCAAGTGTATTGGTATTCTTGATTTCGCATCAAAGTACAACTGATAAGAATCCTGTGGGATTTGATATGTTCAATGGTTTATCAAAACGCTCTCCTTGGGTGGCCTTCGCGCTGGTTGTTGGTGTATTGTCGATGGCTGGAATCCCAATTTCTGCCGGTTTCGATGCCAAATTCTATCTATTCTCTTTCGCTTGGCAATCATCGCCATGGTTGGTAGGTGTGGGTTTGTTGGGTTCAGCTATCTCAATTGGATATTACTTCAAGTTTATCAAACACTCTTTCTTGGTGAAAGTGGATGGTGATGAAACAGCGGTAGAATACAACGACAAAGGTCTGATGATGTTGATCGCAGCGTTGTTGTTGTTGGCTGGTGCGATGCCATGGGTGTTGCTGAAGTGGGTATTCTAAATTTCTGAATTAGAATCTATATCCAAATCGGTAGATAAAAGCGCCGAAAGGCATGTTTTCTGAATAAGCTCCGTTGGTTGAGAGGCCAATTGAAACCCAGCTCGACATATCTATGCTTGATGAATAACCTAAGCAAAAAATAGGAGATCCAATCCATTGTCGATCCAACGTATTTTGGATGTTGGTATTTAGATGCCGGTATTCCCCTTGGATAAAGATATTGTTTAACGTCAATCGAGCAAATCCAAATCCCCCAAAACTCGTGTGGTTGTATGCTAGGCCAGCATGTACGCCCCCGCCCAACAATATTCTTTGATTCCACCAATATCCTGCCTGTGGATCCAATGAGAGGTAGAAGTTGTTATTGCTTCCATTGGTCATGAATTCAATGGCTTTGTATGGTTCGATTTTGTCTTTAAACGACGAAGAAAATTGGTAGTCATCAACGAGTTGTGTGTCTCGGCTCGTTTGGTTTGAGTCTGTTATCCTATCAGGAGTGGGTTTCTTCTTTGTATCGCCCTCCAATCCATCATACTGGCCGTAGCAGCATACGGTGGAAAGAAATAGGATAAATAGTATGATTCCTTTATGGTTTGACAATGTCATTTACTTGTTTCCCCGCAATTATACGCGTAAAATTGTAACTGTTTAGACACACTATGTCAAAGATTCATAATTTCTCTGCCGGTCCATCCATTTTGGCGGAGAGTGCTTTTGAAAAAAGCATACAGGACATCAAGAATTTCGCCGGAACTGGTTTGAGTATCTTGGAAGTTTCCCATAGAGGAAAAGAGTTTGAAAAAGTAATGGCTGATGCTGCAGGCCTCGTAAGAACATTGTTGGGCGTGCCCGATGATTACGATGTCCTATTTCTTCAAGGAGGTGCCAGCACTCAGTTTTTTCAAATCCCAATGAATTTTTTAAAGACCAAAGCGGCGTACACAGATACTGGAACTTGGGCAAATCGCGCTTTGATCGAAGCAAAAGGCTTTGGCGAAGTAAATGTGGTTGCCTCGAGCAAAGCATCGAACTATTCGTTTATACCTAAGGACTACCAAGTGCCTCAAGATGTCGATTATTTCCATTGTACCAGCAACAATACAATTTTTGGCACACAGATCAAGCAATATCCTGATTGTGGCAACACGCCGCTGATTTGTGATATGAGCTCTGATATTTTCTCTAAGCCCGTAGATGTGTCGAAGTTCGCCATGATTTACGCCGGAGCGCAGAAAAATATGGGCCCTGCGGGTGTCACTTTGGTGATTATCAAAAAGGATATGTACGATAAAATGGCCGACAGACATATTCCGACCATGATGAAATATAAAATTCATGCCGACAACGACAGTATGTATAATACCCCTCCAGTGTTCCCAATTTTGGTTTCAAAATATAACTTGGAATGGATGTTAAGTGCAGGTGGAGTAGAAGGTATGGCAAAACGCAATCAAGAGAAGGCGGATTTGTTGTATAACGCCATCGACAATAGTCCTTATTTTAAAGGAACTACAGCTGTTGAAGATCGCAGTCAGATGAATGTTTGCTTTGTTTTTGATGAAGAACATATTGGCTTGGAAGAGAAATTCAATTCAGCTTGCAAGGAAGCGAATTTGTCTGGTTTGAAAGGCCACAGAAGTGTTGGCGGATATCGCGCATCGTTGTATAATGCTTTGCCTTTGGAAAGTGTTCAGGCGTTGGTGAATGTAATGGAGACCTTCGCATCATGAGAGTTTTAGCAAACGACGGTATAGACGCTGCGGGTAAGTCAATTTTAGAAGCCGCAGGTTTTGAGGTGATTACCACGAAAATCGCTCAAGAGGAATTGGCCGATAAAATCAATGAATACGATGTGTTGATCGTGAGAAGTGCGACGAAAGTCAATGCGAATATCATCAATGCATCAAACCTGAAATTGATCGCTCGCGCCGGTGTTGGTTTAGACAATATTGACATCAAAGCAGCCGGACTAAAAAACATTCCCGTTGTTAATACCCCCAATGCTAGCAGTCGTTCCGTTGCTGAATTGGTCTTTGCTCACTTGTTCTCCTTGTCTCGTTTCTTGCACAAAGCCAACCGCGAAATGCCAACCCATGGGATCGATGGTTTTAAGGAAATGAAAAAAGTGTATTCTGATGGCTTTGAGTTGATGGGCAAAAAATTGGGCATCATCGGTTTCGGTAGAATTGGTCAAGAGGTTGCTAAAATGGCTATCGGACTAGGTATGGAAGTCCTGGTATATGATTACAAACAAAGAGAGTTCGATGTGGTTGTTTCATTGTCGAATGTCTATAAAGCCAACAATTTCAAAGTTACACTTAAGGGTCAGTCTTTGGAAACGGTTTTATCTCAATCAGATTGTATCACTTTGCATACCCCTGGTAGCGAAGAGGTCATGAATGCTGAAAACATCGCTATGATGAAAAAAGGGTCGGTGCTAATCAACTGTGCTCGTGGTGGCGTTGTCAATGAGCAGGCTCTGGCGGATGCGTTGTCGAGCGGACATATTTCTGCGGCCGGTGTGGATGTTTTTGTCAATGAACCACCAACCGACGATTTGATGATAAGCCAATCCAACTGCAGTTTATCTCCCCATATTGGTGCAAGTACCAAGGAAGCCCAGGAAAGAGTAGGGATTGAATTGGCTGAAAGGATTACTTCGTTTTTTAAATAATTGATTCAAGTGATTCGGGTATTTCCATTTTCTTCATTGATTCCGTCCGAAGAAATGCAACAATCGGTGCCAACATACGGCTCAGGTAAGTTGCCTCAGCCTATTTTGGAGTCGCTGGCTAAGGAAAACCCAAATAGCTTTATCCGTGTGGTAAAACCGCAATATGTAGATGCGAGCATCGAACAGGGGACGGATACTTTTTATCAGCAGAGTGCTGAAAATCTATGTGCTTTGATCGAGGATGGAAGGATTGAGAAACATTCCCATGCCATTTACTTATACGAGCAAAAACAACCTGGTTGTACGCCCTTGCGCGGTGTGGTTGTCTCGGTTTCTGCCGCGTCTTATTTGAGTGGATCGGTGAAAAAACATGAAAATGTTTTAGAGAATAAGTGTCATCGCTTGGCTAAACATGTCGAGGCTTTGAACAGTGTTGCGGAGCCCGTTTTGTTGTCGAACAAATTGCCCACTGTGTTACTAGATAGTTTGCATCATCTAGAATTGATGAACCCAGTTGCTAAGACCATTTGCGCGCAAGGTTTTGAACATACCCTTTGGAAGTTGAATGATGAACAATCCGCTAGTGTAATCTCGTCATTGGAGACGTTAGATTCATTGTATATTGCCGATGGACACCATCGCATGGCTGCGGTAAGTGAGTATTTACTCAATGCTGGAAAGTCTGATTCGCAAGGTGTGATGTCGTTGATTATGGATAGCGACGAACTTCTGATCAAGTCTTTTCATCGTTTATTGAAAAATGTGGGTGATGTGGACGTTGAAGCGCACTTGCAAACGGCAGGTTTGTCATTTTATAAATCGGACTTGATGGATAATGCGATCATTGAACCCAATTCAGTGGCAATCATTAGCAGACAGGGCGATTATATTGTCGGATTGGGTGATTGTGACCCTGATTGCGACGCTGTGGGCAAATTAGAAGTGAATCGGATTGAAACTACGTTGTTTCCGTCAATGTTTGGGATTAACGATAGTGGAAAAGACGATCGTATGGCTTTTTTGCGAGGCGATACACCAATTTCTCAAATCAAATTGATGATTGAGCAGGGAATGTATGATTTTGCGTTTGTTTTACCCGCTAATTCTTTTGGACAGGTAATGGAGGTTGCGGATCAGGGATTGACAATGCCTCCGAAAAGCACATGGGTGGAGCCCAAATTATTGACAGGATTTATTACGCAGTTGTTTGATTAAAACAGCGACATCTGCTTTTTTGATTCCAACTTCAAATTAAAAGTATCGGCCAATTCTTTATGAATCATTTCGATAGATTCTAAGTGGATCGTATAAACGCTAGAGGTTTTTACAGGCTTCATTTTAATCAATTTACCGTCTTTTAGCTTCTGTAGATGCCCAGAGACGGTACTTTGAGAATAGGGGAGTTGATCCACGATGTCTTGACATGAACTCGGCCCATTTTCCAATAAATGTTTTAATATCAAAATACGGGCTGGGTGCCCCATCGCTTTAATACCTTCAGCCAATTCTGTTAATTGGTTTTCAAACTTTCCTTTAATTCCCATTCTTTTGTTTTAATCGCGTAATGCAAATATAGGAGCGATAATTATCGCAAAAGAACTATGGAGTTAAATGAATTCAATTAATTTGTAAAGAGGCCTGCGAACTTTATTAGCAGATGCCAATGGGTCGATATTCTGATCTCTATAACCCACTGCAAGAATTACAGCGGCGTGTAAATCGTACTTATCCAACTCTAAAATATCGTTGACCGCGGGCGCTGAAAATCCTTCCATCGGTGTGGCGTCAACCTGTTGACTTGCGGCAGAAACCATTGCGGTTCCCAAGGCGATGTATGTTTGTTTGCTCGCCCACAATTCAATGTTCTCTGGGCTTTGTTTTGATAAGTAGCCCCATACCATAGATCTAAAGCCAGCCAATGACTCAATCGTAACACCACGTGTTTCGGCAATTAAGGCCATGTAATCGTCTACTTTGGTTTCGGTTACGGATTTCCAAGATGCAAAGACGATAAGATGTGAAGCTTCTGTGCATTGGGGCTGATTATTCAATGCTGGTTTCAATTGATTGCGCAATTCCTTATTTTCAATTACAAATACATGAAATGGCTGGATGCCTAGGGAAGTAGGAGTGAGTCTGATTGATTCTAAGATATCATTCAAAGATGATTCGGGGATTGATTCTCCGTTATAGCGTTTTGTGGCGTA
Source organism: uncultured Bacteroidota bacterium (assembly GCA_903959115.1). Lineage (GTDB taxonomy): Bacteria > Bacteroidota > Bacteroidia > NS11-12g > UBA955 > UBA955. Next base: position 275 of record CAJBVU010000322.1, on the reverse strand, counting down.
GCGCCAGTTGAGGTGTTGATTGATCGACATTAATGCAAATTTACAACAGGGTAGAGGAAATTCTGTTGGATTTTTCTGTGTTTAATTAACGAGTTTTATCATTGATTTTCAATCGAATAGTTGATGGAAGTTATTTCCAGTGTAAAAAACTAATTAATTTGAGACGTATTGCTTTGAAATTTCAATAATTGTGCTAATTTTGCAGTCCCGTTTAGCACATCAAGAAAAGGGAGTTTAGCTCAGCTGGTTCAGAGCATCTGCCTTACAAGCAGAGG
>CAJBVU010000321.1 GCA_903959115.1 uncultured Bacteroidota bacterium | reverse complement strand
TGTGCGATGACTACGAAAAAATTCGCGATTTCAAGTCGATGTTGACTGCGAATGCAGATCTCTCCAAACGCAGCTATATTTTGCCTGTGACCCCGGTGAAGTTGTTTATCCCTGCATCACCTCTGGGTGGCAGCGGGAATGGTCACAAGGGCGCATCGCGATTCTCAGCACCGAATCCAGCCTCCGGCGCTGTGATTGTTTATAACATTGAAAAGGAATTCTCTACGATCGCCAGTCGGAGAAAAAAGAGAGAGTCGGATGCATCGAAAAACCCCAACGCATTGATTTATCCTGCCAAGGATTCCATTGTGTTGGAGAGTATGGAAGAGGCTGCCAAAGTATACATGGTGATTCGCAGTTCTCAGGAGGTTACCCCTTCCAATGTGGTGGCGAAATTTGCGGTGAATGCGGCGAAGGGATTGGCGAAAACCGAGTGGAATTTGCGCTATTCGGATCCATCGTTGCCGGTGCCAGCAGACAAAGGCTATCAAGCGGGGTGGGGACCTTATGTAACGCCGGGGACGTATTACGCGAGTTTGGAATTGTTGGAAAAGGGCAACGTGTCCAATTTGACGGGTGTTACTGATATCAAAGTTTCGTATTTGTATGAGCCGAGCATTCTGTTGGCGAGCATCGACGAGAAATCTGCCCAGGTGGCAAAGTTGTTTCAGGTGAAGCAGAACGTGGCGAATACCAATTTGCGCATCGAAGAGATTCAAAACGGTTTGAATGCGATGAAAAATGCGGCGGGGGTTCCCAATACCAATGCCCGGGATTTTGCTCATTTGTCGGCCCAGTTACAATTGACCTTAAACCAAGTGAATTTGATTCTCAATGGGAATGGGGCTTTGGCTTCTGAGGAGTTTGAAACCACGGAAGGATTGAACGAGCTGTTTGGATCGGCGTATTACTCGTGCATGGATGCCTTAAACGCACCCACCAAAACACATTTGCAGAAATTGGATATCGTGAATGCTTCATTGGTGAAAATCAATGCCCAACTGGGCGATGTGGTGAACCAATACAACGCGATGGCGTCGCAGTACCCAGCGCTGAGATTGCCGGTGTTGCGGTAAAAAATAACGGATAAAATCATAAAAGGAAGGGCCAGCAATTTTGCTGGCCTTTTTTGTGCGAGTGACAGACAATCACTTTTGTTTATCCCAAACGATACTCAAGGTAATTCGCTGCCTCATACAATTAAAAAGCATCCCATCTTCTAATTCACCGACAAGGGTGGTGTTTATGTCGTATCTGCATCGCAGTTTCAATTTGCCCAAATCAAACGGTCGGAAAGCAATCCCCATAGTTGGCCCCATATTAAAACGACGTAAATACTGATTGTTTATTCCGTCGAGCGAATAATAATCCCTGTCGGCCCAATGATGGCCCAAGGTATCCGAATGATATGTACAAATCACATTAACCCCCTCCGAAATTGAGATGATCTTAAAATTGTAATGCACACCCAAGGATACTTGAAAGCCCTTACTTATTGTACCAAAATTGACAAAATTATTATTCAACGTAATGGAGGCGCTGCGATAGGTAAAACCCGTATAATCTCCACCGATCATAGACGGACCAGTATGTTCAGACATCCAAATTCCGCCTCGGTTATATTCCAAACCAACTTCATTGTTCTTGAGAAGAAAAAAAGCATGCGGATTCTGGTACCTTGCCATAATGGACATTCCCAATCCTTCTGTTCTGGAAACAGAGGGATAAACATTAAAGGATTGCCACAAGTGGGTGGCATTGATAGCCACGCCTGTTTCCAAAGTTTGGGCCTGGCCGGTTTTTCCTAAAGCCATTAATAATAAACCAATGAGAAGTCGTTTCATGTGGTTGTGAAATATCATGATCAAGTATTCTACCAGTCGCATATTGAGGGGTAAACTTATTAAAGTTGTTTTGGCCAGATGTTATATTTGACACCCAGACTCAGCATGTAAATTGGTGCATCTAGATATTGTCCATAATCATACTTGCTTGGTAGTAGTCCCCTTATCGGCTCATCGTTTAACTTCTCATAATAAATACCGGCATAGAAGCTAGATCGTCTTTTTGGCAATTGGTAGGTGTAATTTACAGTATAACAAATGCCCTTACCTAGGTAAAAATAATAACTTTGTTTAGGGTCACTCTTATCATAGGCCCTTGACGGATAAGCCAGAGTATAACCACAGCCGATATTTAACGATGAAATCTCTGAATGGATTAATCTATATTGCGGAAGAACCCTAAACTGTTTTAGTGTAAAGGGTATATCCCCAATCTCAAGTAATGAATCGTTGAATTTATAATGGGCAATCCTTCTAAAACTAGAGTAGTCATAGGAAACTTCAAGTGAAAAATTCCTTCTTGAAGCATCCAAACCTAGTGTTAAACCAGCATTAAGCGGCCATGAATAAGTTACGTT
>CAJBVU010000320.1 GCA_903959115.1 uncultured Bacteroidota bacterium | reverse complement strand
GCGACGCGATGTATAAGTTTGATTCAAATTAATGCTGGGGGAAAGTCTTTCCAACGGTGCAGAAACTGTTGGGAGGTCTTAGTATTCTGGCTCATTTTTAAAAAGAAAACCCCTTGAATATCTCAAGGGGTTTTCTTTTTAAAGTATTTTGAAAATTATTTAACTACGAATTTACAAGTTCTACCGTAGTTGTCACGGATGATGTAAACACCGGTGGTTAATTCATTCAATTTGATACCATCGGCCTGATTCTGACCTTGGTAAACAACCTTGCCCACCATATTTGTAATGGTCATGAAATCTACATTCTTCACAAATACACGATCTGTTGCAGGGTTGGGGTAGGCCACGATGTTTTGATCCGTATTAATTGTTTCGGTGGCGCTCACCAAAGTGTTGTTGATCACTTCAAAAACCGTGATTGTTCCGCTGAGTTCATTGGCCACCACTACATAGGGTTTGCCTGTGGGAGAGTTGGCGTTGTTGATGTATTGAATGCCTTCAGGTCCTAAATCTCCAGTTAAAGCTGTATTGCTACGGGTGTTTTGGTAGTCTTCAAAAACCGGTGCAGTTGGATTGGTTACGTCGTATACCATCACACCACCGGTTCTCTCCAATGCAACAAAAGCGAATGATCTGCCATTGATTTCAGCAACGGTAACGCCTTCTGGCTCAGGTCCTTTGGCACGACTTCTACCTTTCAGGGCAATACCCTCATTGTCTGCATTGAATATTCTACCTACGGCTGGGTGCTTTGATGTGATCCACTCTAATTGATCGCCTGCGTCCCAAACCAGACTCTTGTTTGTTGGGTCCCAAATACTGAATGAACGCGAACCTACAGAGTAAAGGGCATCGTAATCGCCATCGCCGTCTGTATCACCTTGTGTGTTGGTGATTCTGAATCTTCCCAATGCATGTGTTTCCTTCAACATGTCGCCCTGAGGGAACTTTGTGGCATCCAATGTTACTGCGGATACGGTTGTTCTCTCGTTCAATGGGGTATATTCTTTTTCGTCGCCTTCATTTGCAGTGATTAAATAGGTTTTATTGTTTACACTATAGTTGGCCATTCCATCTGGAATGTAAAAGGATTGAACGGGCCAGTTAGCTAAAAGTATTGAGCCACTTACGTCACTGGCATCAAATCCATTTCCGCTGGCATTCATATTTTTGGTTCCCATCGCCCAAATTGCACTCACCGTGTTGTTGCTCAAGTCTAACTCCGCAATGGCGTTGTTTTCTTGTAAGGTGACCCATGCTTTGATATTGTCTGCCGCAACGGTGATAAATTCTGGTTCAAAATCTTGTGCCATTGTACTAGCAGCATACAGTTTTCTAACACCTTTTGCCTTTAAATCGGCTTCGCCTGCATTCCAAGATTTGAAATCGATTGTCTTTACTTGAGCCTGTGTTAGGTTGGCGGCACCACCTGAGATGTCAATAACGCTGATGCTTCCCTCAGGGTCAACGGTATAATCTAGGCTAGGCTGACCTTCGTTGGCTGTAAGTACTTTTTTGCCATCGGGCGTAAATGTGATCATATCGGGTAATGCACCAACAGTCACTTTGCTGATGAAATCGCCATTGGTACTAAAGAAAACCACTTGGCCATCAAGTTGCTCATTTACATTGGGGGATGCTACAGCAACTACATCGTTCTTCACGGCAACACTAGTGATTCCGCCGTAAGGTGTCATGTCGATCGATTTAATCAACTTGATATTTTTTGGATCGCTAAAATCTGCGATATCCATACGGTCTTGAATAGCACTGGTCATGAAAAGTCGCTGCGACTTGGAATCGTGTACCACAATTTCGGTAGTGCTTCCCGCTGTTGGGTTGGGGTCGAAACTTGCGATGTGATTCAATTCGATATTTCTTGCTGGTGCAATCACTGCTCTATCATCGTCTTGAATGTAGACGGTGAAGAAAGGTAGGCCAGTGATGACGCCACCCGTTGGGCTTTCCATCAAAATATTGAGGTATTCATCTTGTTCCGATACTTTATCGTTGAAAATGGGGATCGTAACTTCTACAAAGGGGTTACTGCTGCTGAAAGTAACCGTGCTCGATGCAAATGTGTGGTCGGCCGACAATGCAGTGCTAAACGGTCCAAAGCGCGGGGTTATTTTCACTGTGCCAGTTCCTGGGAATTTCATGTTTATTCTTAGGATGGCTTGGCCCGCAGATTCTTTAACAACCACAAATCGTGTGGCAAAAGAAAACTCTGCATTGAAAGTGAATTTGAAAGTATAAGGGTTAAACAATTTTCTCGCTTCAGCGTCCTTCACGTTGGTAACCAATAAGCTGTATGTTTGGCCAGAAGTAAATGGAGTTGAATACGATAAAGTAACTGTATCGATGCTGCTGCCGTTGTTCGACATAGTAGCTGTCTGTAAATTGGCGATGCCAGTGTAGTTGGCTGCGTCAGTGGCAGTAGTTTTATCCATGTCGGCGCTAAAAATCACTCGCAATGTAGTGGCGTTGATCAATTCCGCTTTTGTTACCGATGGTGAACCTGGGAAGGTCCAAGTAGGCCATGTTTGTGCAGCCGAACCCGATGGTGCGCCATTCCAATTGGCAGTGTCATGAATCAACGCTTTTAATTGGGCGATGCTGCCTTTCATAGAGCCTGTATACATCGCGTTGGCAGTATTTAGAGCAGAAGCACCTTTTGTTAACGCGTGCTGAATGGCGTTGGTGGCATTGGTAAGGCTGCTAGGCAACATCGAAGTGCTTCCAGAACAAATAGTATTGGCGGTTAACCACTGGTTTGAGCTAAGTGCCGTGATGTGTTTTGGGCTTGCGTTAGTACCAGTATAAACGATTACCTGGTCGCCACCGCTGCTCAATCCAAATTTGGCGCCAGTTAAGCTACCAATATTTACCGATGGAAGGTCGTTCTTTATCGCAATTACTGAACCTGAAGCTACACCAGCAGCAGGGGCCGTCCATGTTAATCCACCTGAACACTGCTCGGGAGAGTTGGTAGTGAATTTGGCGTCGGTAAACTGAATTCTTGTACCTGGCAAAATGTCGACAAATGTGAGAATTGCAAATTCATCGTCCGTGGTTAGGGCGTTCATGCGATATGCCACAAATGCCAAATCTCCTGCTTTGAACGGGGTTTGCTCGGTAAGGGTTCTGAAGGAAATTGAACCATTGTTTTTGGTTTTATTGCCTGTGCTATCTGATATAGCAGCGGCATTGAAAGCGAAATAATATTTCTGATTGCTTTTTAAAGATGCAGACGGTGTGATTGTGATGGTATTTCCAGAGATTGTAGCATCAAATGAAACACTTGCACCGCTCGCGTCTTTTTCTTTCAGTGTAAACAACGTGTCGATGTTGTTGTTGTCGCAACTTGCTCCCGCACTGAGGCGAATTTTTTCGCTAAACAGTAATTGTATCTTGCTGTCTATCAATATGGTAGTGTCGT
>CAJBVU010000319.1 GCA_903959115.1 uncultured Bacteroidota bacterium | reverse complement strand
CATTTGGCATCGAATCCATGGAAACTGAAGGCGCGGTGAATCCCAATTCGGTGTCTCGCACATCAGCCGATCAGTTGGCATGGTCTAGCGACAAGAAATCAGATAAATTATTGGGTCGTTGGATTATTGAAGCTGGTGTTGATGCGAATCAAACTGGTTTGATGTATCGCAGCACGGCGGACTTATCGAAATACGTACACAAAAATTATTTCAATCACATGAAAGATGGCGAATTTGCTTTGAGTGCAGGTCGCATCAATATTTCCAGTGTATACCAAATTACAAAGAATCACGCAGTAAAAGTGGGTTTGGCGTATGCAGAGAATCGCACGCAGCAGCGGTTCGACTTTAGAGATAGCATGCCGGCAACGGTGATTCCAGGCAATAATCCTGATGCCTTGGGTTACTATCCTATTTTTGGGTATTTGGGCTTGGGTCCGCAAGTGAAATTTAATTCTCAGACCACCTATTCGATGATTTCTGTGCCTGTGGGTTATGTGGGTTATTTCCCAATTACAAAACAATATTCAATTACACCTGAGGTGTTGTTGCAAGCCAATAAATTATCTGTATCAACCGGTGCGCAGACATTGGATTATCAAACATTATTACAAACTGCGCAGCAGGCATCGAACTTTAGAAAATGGATTTGGGGTGCTCGTGTTGCCGTGGGAGTTGAAAAACGCCTCAATTATAGTCATGCCATTGGATTGCGATTCAATGCTCAGTCAATGTTAACCTCAATGTATGTTCCGAATGCTGCCTTGCAGCCAAGGGGCTGGTCGTTGGGATTGTCAGCACATTATTCGTGGAGAATTCAATAAAGTGAAGAAAAAGTGTTTTATATGGTATAAATTGCATGGGATGAGAGTTCAGTCTTTGTTGGCAGTGCTATGCATCCTGTGTGTTTCCGCACAGGCGCAGGTGTTGCAACCATTGGGATCTGGTTTACCAGCCCGGGTTGTTGCATCTTATGCCGCGGGGAACGAGTACCTAGCACTTTTCGAAGAAACCTCAACCGCAGAGATTAACGATTTTACAATGGCTCGCTGGAATGGTGTTAGTTGGAGCTATTATCCAGGATTAACAACCCCATCACCTGTAAAAACCGTAAAAGGAACGTATAATTTCCATTCAATTGCTTTGTATCACGATACGATGTATGCTGCCGCTTACATGGCAAATGCAGAACGTGATGCCGATGTGCCAGTAAGTCATTTGTATAAATGGGATGGCCTGAAATGGGTGGCCGAAATAGGTGTTGTGGATACCAGGAACAACGGGATCATTGCAATGACCGTTTTCGACGATAAGCTGATTGTAGCCGGGTTGTTCGATAACACGGTGAACGGAAATCCAGTACAAAACATCGCTGCATACAACGGGAAATCTTGGTCTTACCTAGGTAATAGTGGAACCGCTCAGGGTACAGATGGTGTGATTCGCACTTTGGCTGTAGTGGGGAATCGCCTTTATATAGGTGGGGATTTTCAGACTTTTGCAGGGTCTAGTACAGGCAATATCGCTTACTTTACAGCGGCCAATGGCGGTTGGGGTGGTGTAGGAAGTCCTTTCAAAGGCGAGGTATTAGAATTGGGAGTTTTCAATAATAAAATTGCCGCATTAGGAAAAAATGTAACGGGCGATAAACAGATTTCTATTTTCCAAGGTACTTGGGCAAGTCCAATCGGATTCGATTCTTTTAGCATCAGCTCACCCACAACATTAATGGGCGCCGGTACCGATCTATTGATTGGGGGTTCTTTTGTAAAAAATGGCAACGGAACATCATTATTAGTCTATGATGGTGCTTCATTGAGATTTACAGGCAACCGTATCAACGGATCCTTTAACCTAGGTCAGCGCGGCGATGGTGCCTTCATTTGGGGCGATTTTACCGAACTCAATACCGATCTGCAATATTTCTCAAAAATCGAATCTGAATCTGGGAATTTGTATGGTGATCTATTTTATGATGTCAATTCGAATTGCGTAAAAGACGATGCTGAAATTGGACTATCGAACCAATTGGTGAGAATGGTAAATAAAGTTTCAGGTACAGTCTATTTTGCTGTTACCGATTCTAGCGGACACTTTACAATGGCGATGCCTGCTGGAGATTATGATCTTTCAACCAATCCTGGAAAGCATTTATATGGTGTTTGCTTAGGCAATAACACGGCAAGAATTAGAAAAGGCGTTTATAGTTATGTGAGTTTGGGTTACTACCAATTGCCATCGATTGTGGATGTTCAGTTGGGAATGAATGCAATTATCCCGGCAGGGGCAAAAGCGGGCGACGAAGTGAAAGTGATTGTGAAAATCGCAAATCATGGAGGCACAGCAATTACTAACGGGACTGTACATATTCAACATGGGTCGGATATTTCAGCATTCCAATCCGAGCCGATGCCAGACAATTATGCCAACAATGAAGCCATCTATTCACTGAGTAATTTGGCCGCTTTTGGAGAACAAGTCATCGTGATTTCAACTGCAATTCCATTGACGGCTCAAGATGCAGACAACTTTAAGTTTATGGTTAAATCCGGAACCGGACTGACTCAGAAAGATGTCGATACCAAAGACAATAATGATACGTTGCAATTGAGTTTGAGTCGTAGAGGTGGTTTGGTAACGGTGCAGAAATCGAATATCGAAGAGGGAACCGTTGATTACCGTCAGAAGCAGTGGCAGTATCGCGTTGACTTTAGGAATGTGAGTGGATCCCTAGTGAAGCGTGTAGTTATGGTGGACACATTGGACGCTAACTTGCCATTGTCCCGCTTGGTGCTGACATCTTTTTATCCAAATAAAGCAAATTATTGCATCGAACAGGGTAGAGTGTTGGTCGTTGATTTTCCTGAAGCAAATTTGAGTTCATTTGAAGCCAATCCAATAGGTAGTGTAGGTTATGTAATGTATCGTGTTGAGACCTATCAGACATTGCCATTGAAGACGGTGATTAATAATATCGCGATGGTTGATTACGATAGCAAATGGCAAGCGAGGTCTAAGAATTGCGCAGTGACGTTGGTTGATAAGACGGCATCAGTGAAGGTGATTAAGGGCAGCTTGAATTTGTATCCGAATCCAGCATCAAATCAACTCAATGTTACAGGATTGGGCGCTTACAGAAATAATACTTGGCAATTGGTTTCAATGACTGGCGTTACGATGTTAAACGGACAGGTAAATGCGGATACGGTTTCGATTTCAGTAAAAGATCTCGCATCGGGAATTTACACCTTGCGCATGGGCAATGCCACGGCATTGGTTCAAATCCAACACTAATTATTGTAGTATTTTTTGGCAAAACGATAGAGGTTGAACAGGCCTTTATCTAATTCAATTGCAATTTCTTTCTTCAGCTGATTCAATGGGATACTTTTCATTTTTTGACGTTGAATCAATCGAAAGGCACGTTCGGCAAATAGATTGCTGAGATTGTGAATGTTGTTTTGCGTTTCTAGATGAGTCGAAATCGCATCGCTCAAAGCTTGAATCCCTGTTCCATCGGTTGCCACTGTGTTAATTACGGGAATTTCCCAACCGTCACTGGTTGATTTGTAATGGGCTAGCTTTTTTAAATGATTGGCAAATGCTTCTGCACCTTCTCTGTCGCTCTTGTTGACTACGAAAATATCTGCGATTTCCATCACACCGCTTTTCATTGTCTGTACCTCGTCGCCGCTTTCTGGTACGGTCACGACTAAGGTAGTATCGGCGATTCCGGCAATTTCGATTTCACTCTGACCTACACCTACGGTTTCTATGATGATTCTATCAAATTTGGCGTGTTTTAGGATATCGCACACTTCAATAATACTCGCGCTAAGGCCACCCAAAGAACCTCTGGCTGATAAGCTGCGAATAAATACTTTGGGGTCAAGGAATAGGCCTGGCATGCGCAAACGATCGCCCAATAGGGAACCAAGGTTGAATGGGGATGAGGGGTCAACGGCTACAATGGCTGTTTTTAATCCTTTTGAACTCCAGTGCAACACCAATGCGTTCACCAAGCTGCTTTTTCCGGCACCCGGAGGGCCAGTCACGCCAATAATCGGACAGTTGCCTTCGAGTTGCTCCAGCAATTCCATCGATTGCGGATGTTGGTTCTCTACCCAACTAATTGCCCTAGCGATGGCTCTTTCGTTGCCCTCGGCGATTAATGTTGGAGTAGGGATGATTGGCATGTCACGAAGATATTAAAATTGGCTGAAACACCATTTATTTGTGTGCTCTTGCAAAAGGAGTTGCATTGAGCGGCGTAAATTGATTTTTTTGGAATTTTTCATATCCGGCCATGGCTACCATCGCAGCGTTATCGGTGCAATATTCAAAGGCTGGTATACATACTTGCAGGCCTTTTTCGGTGCCCAAAGTATGAATGGCGTCTCTCAATTCACTATTGGCAGAAACCCCGCCACAAAGTCCGATACTTGCGGGTTTGTGTACTTCGATAGCCTTTGCAAAACGCTTCGTTAAGCTCATAACGATTTGATGCTGGTAGGATGCACAAATATTCTGCAACTCTTTGTTTATGAATTCGTTGTCGTCCTTTAAATTGTCTCTAAGGAAATACAATAATGATGTTTTGATGCCCGAAAAACTAAAGTCCAACCCTTGCGTTTGACTGTCGGGAAATTTGTATTTATTCGGATCGCCTTGCTTAGCGTATTGATCAATTAAGGGTCCTCCGGGATAGCCTAGATTAAGAAGTTTTGCTGCTTTGTCGAATGCTTCGCCTGCCGCATCGTCTTGCGTAGTTCCCACGATTTGCATATCGTCGATGCCGTTTACCAAAATGATTTGTGTATGTCCGCCACTCACCAAAAGGCAAAGCATAGGCAATTTGACTTGGTGATCGATAAATAGTGCGGCAACATGGGCTTCTAGATGGTTAATTCCGATCAACGGGATGTTGTTGGCAATACAAATTCCTTTGGCAATATTGGTTCCAACCAGCAGTGATCCCATGAGTCCGGGGCCTTGTGTGACTGCTACCGCGTTGACTTCTTTGATGGAAATCTGGGCTTTTTCTAGTGCCAAGTGAATTACGGGAATGATGTTGCTTTGGTGGGCGCGGGAGGCCAATTCTGGCACAACGCCACCGTATTGTTCGTGTACTTTTTGACTAGCCGTTACGTTGGCAAGGATTTTGCCATCGCAGAGTAACGACGCTGCGGTATCATCGCAACTGCTCTCGATGCCCAATATAATGGAGCGGGCGGGTTTTGGTGGATTCAGCGGAGACAACGAATTTTATATTTGAGAGATTGAAAAATAAGCGTACAAAACTACGGAAGTTTTTGCTTCTGATGTTGCTGTCGTTCCTGTTGCTTACGGGAGCCGCAATTGTTTTGTCGCGCAATCACATCGTACAGAATTATTTCGCCCAACAACTCGCTCAGTACCTATCGAAAGAGTTAAATACCAAGGTTGAAATTGGATATGTTGAAGTCGATTTTTTGCGGAACATTCACGTTGAGCGCCTTAGAATATACGATCAGAGCAAAGATACACTCATTGAAGCACGTCAAATAGAGGCCCGATTAACCAAGGTGGATTGGAAGTCGCATCGCATCGAACTATCTTCGGTTGTGGCTTATAAACCCCGCGTCAAAAATGGGTATCACACAGAAGACGGGCCATTAAATATTGATTTTTTCTCCGATTATTTGAACCCGCCATCCGATCCAAACGACCATAGTGAGGGGTGGGATTTTGGTATCAACGATGCTAAGATTGTGGATGGGTACTTTCAGTTTTTCAACATTCGTCAGCGTTCTAGTGACCCGTACTTCGATCCAGACAATATGATTCTGTCCGATATCGATGCGGAAATGGACTCACTCACCTTTGGGCATCCTTGGTTTACGGTCAATATAAAGTCGATGAAGTTTAAAGAGCGAAGCGGCCTGAATATCGTAAAAGGAAGTGCGCGAGTTGTGATCGATAAAAAGCAGATTTTGGCGAGCAATTTATTATTGGAAACGCCATGCAGCATATTGGGAGATCGTTTTGAAATGCGTTATAATTCGATGCGCGATTTCACGGATATTTTCCATAAGGTCACTTTTGATATTCGTTTGCGGAAATCCAAATTTTGCTTGGAGGAGTTGTTGGCGTTTCACCCCTGGTTCAAGAATCGGAATTTGCCGTTGTTTGTCAATGCACATGCGGAAGGACCATTGGCCGCCTTAGTACTTAAGAAATTCACTTTTGAATCTTTAACCGATCAAACCCAGTTAAAGGGTAGTGGCATTTTGACGAGTTTACAGGATTTGGATAATTTTGAATATCGCCTAGAATTGGATGATTCGCGATTGGCTTTGGCTGATTTAAAAGATGTGGTTTATGAGCTCGACTCAATTGATTTTGTAAAAAAGTTCGAAGCCTTTGATATCGGCGCTACGATTACTGGAGGTCTAACTTCCTTTGGTTTTGATGGTGATTTGGATGCAGGGCCCGGCCATTTCTCTGGTCATTTGGCACTAGATTTCCCTGAGAGTATCGATGCGATGTCTTACGATGTAGAGGGTAAATTGGGTCAGTGGGATTTAGGTATGTTTGCAAGCAGTGGGTTGGATGCGTTTGTGAATGATGCGAATATTTTGATTACAGGTGAAGGGCTCACAGCAGATTTGTTAAACGCGGAAGCGGATATTCATTTGATCGATTACACAGTGTTGGGTAGGCGTTTCACCGATGTTCAATTTACGGGCGAGTTTGATAAGAGTCAGTTCCACTTAAATGTTGAATCGGATGATGCGCGCTTCGCCTTTGTGGCTGATGCAACCGTTTTTGACTGGGATAAGAACTTGTCGATGGATGCTGATTTGTCTGCCAGCAACGTTGAATTTGAGAATGTAGGATTGGATAAAGTGCCATTGATTTTATCGGGGTCGGCTTCCTTGATTTATGGCGGCGGCGATGCGCAGAATACCAATGCAACAGTTGAAGTGAGGCAACTCGTGGCCGATCATGGTTCTGTTCGATATTTTTGCAATAGTCAGCAATTGGTTCAGTCGGCGTCCGAAGGGATACAATTTTCTGGAGACTGGTTAAATGGAAGTATCTCTTCTGGATTTGATCCGTCTGATGCGATGAATATTGGGGAGCATTTTTTATATACATTGCTGCCCAATCGTTTCACTGCACCAACTTCATTTGTTCCGAGGGATTTTAGTTTTGATCTGCAGCTGATACAAACGGATTGGCTATCTTCATTTGTTGATAGAACATTACAATCTGGACCCATAAATCTGGTTGGCCATTTTGGTTCGCAGCACCGTGATGTGGATTTGGTTTTGGGCCCCATGGATTTATCTTGGCAGGGCGCCGAATGGCATCGTTTAAAATTGGCTGTAAATGCAAATACTAACGGAGCGGCAACGCTTGTGCTAAACGCCAAGGATTTGAATTATGGCGAGACAAAGTACGATCGATTTGCGTTGGAAGGGAAATTGAGAGATGGGATACTGGATGTTGGGTTTGATTTGCACGACATGCAAGATCGTTACAATGTGAATCTAGGTTCACAATCCAATGTGAAATTGGATTCTTTGCCAACCAATATTAACGCCGCCAATTTATACATCAACAAAGAGCCTTGGCAGTTGGATCAAGAGAGCCAATTGAGTTTAGGTGCGGGAAATAGGGTAAAGGTTAAGAAATTGATGGTGAATAATTCTCGACATTTTGTAGAATTACACGGGGTGCTTTCTGAGATGTTGAGTGATACATTTACGGTGGAAGTGGGTAATATCACCCCGGAGTTGCTTTCACCATTTTTCCCCCATGGCACCTTTGATAGTATGCAGTTTCATTTGGGAGGTAGTGTGAGGATTGCTGCGGCTCTCGGACAGGCAAAAATTGTTGGAGAGAGTTATTTGAACGATTTGGTTTATTTGGGTTATCGATACGGAAGTTTTGATTTGAAAGTGGCCCAGCGGACATCGGATAAGGTGCTTGATTTGGACCTTGTTGCACGCCGAGGCGTTTTGAAAAATACGTCGTTTAGGGGCAGGTTGAAATTTGGTGGCGACGGTCCAGGTTTAGATGCGGATTTATATATTCCGGAAGGGACAACACTTGGGATCTTGACGCCATTTTTATCGGGCATTGCGACTACGGAATCCGGTACGATTGGTGGGAATGTGAGAATTGAAGGGCCAATGAACGATTTGATTATGCAAGGCGATTTGAAGGCTAGAGATGTGATGATGAAAGTTGATTACTTAGGAACAAAATATCGATTTGATGATGCGGATTTCTTGGTAAAGTCGAATGGAATATTCACTCGCTATCCGATTCAAATATATGGCAAGTTAAAAAAGGGAAAGGCGAAGGCAACCTTTGCTTTCACCCATAATCATTTCAGGGATTTGGCTTTGGATTTGAATGTGTATGATGCCCAAAAAATTAGAATTATTGAGACTACGGAAGCCGATAATGATTTGTTTTATGGTACCGCTTGGGGCAATGGAAGTTGCAGGGTTTGGGGTCCATTGGACAAGATCAACATCAAGATGGATATGACCCCTACCGAGAACAGTAAATTGAGTATTCTTTACCCCACTCTTAATACAAATTCTGTGGCTGGGAACATTGTTTTTAGAAATCATTTTGGCAAAGTAGTAGGTAATACTAGGGCCAAAAAATCGTCTTCTGGTTTGGGAAATATTGATTTGATGATTCGAGCTACCCCGGAATTGGAAACGGAATTTTTGATCGATAAGCGTTTGGGTGATATGATCAAAGGACGCGGAACAGGCGATATCAGGATTTTGTATGATGAAAACGAGCGTTTCTTTTTAAATGGTCAGTATACCATAAAATCTGGGTTGTATGTTTTCTCGTTGCCGGGAATCAACTTGTTGACAAAGAAAATTACGCTTACGGAAGGGGGGAAAATTACTTGGGTTGGAGATCCATATGATGCAAATCTTGCGCTATCGGGCAAAATCGAAAAGAGAATTTCTCCGGCACAGTTGATGGTAGGGAGTGGTAGCGCATCGAGTACCAATTATCCACCAACATTGATTGTGAGTGTATTGAATATTAATGGTAGTTTGATGAGGCCACAAATCGGATTTGATTTGCAGGCCCCTGAATTGGCGGTGAGTGCGGGAAGCAATAGTGATGTAAATGCGGTGATTCAAAGAATTAGACAAGACAAAGATGAAACGATGCGACAGGCGATTGCTTTGCTGATATTTGGCAATTTTTTACCCCCTTCGTTTTCCAGTGGTAACCCAACGAGTGGAAACGTGGTTAGTGGTGCAGGGGTGGCGGGGAACAGCGTATCGAACATTGCTTCCAACGTAGTAAATGATATTTTTCAGAAGTACGGCATCAAAACCAAGATTCAGGTGAATATTGATGATGTGAGGAGGAATAGCGGTACAAGTAGCAATACGCAAGTCTTTGTAAATAGCGAATGGAATTTGAGTGATCGTCTAAAGCTTAACTTGAACTACGATCCTACAGTAGCGGTTTTGGTGAATAGTGTTGCCGTTCCATTGAATTTCAATTTGGAATATTCCACCAGAAATGAGAATTGGAGATTAAAAATGTTCTCTCGGAGCAATAATTTATTACTGCAGCAAAGTGGTTCAATTACCAATGGTGTGTCGGGCAATACTTTGGGTGGCGGTGCCTTGTATCGTCGGGAATTTGAGACTTTCCGACGAAAGAAAACACCAATCACCAACACCACCGAGGAGAAACCTGTTGAATAATCTATTTTTGAAAAAGCAATTGTGAACCTCAAGATTTTTTTCAGTGAAACGATGCGGGTATCGGTCTCCGCAATTAGGCAAAATAAGCTGAGAAGTGTTTTGTCTGTTTTGGGTATTACGATTGGTATTTATTGCATCATCGCCGTTTATGCGTTGGTTCATTCGCTTGAAACTAACATCAATAATCAATTCACCAAATATGGAACCCAAGTTTTGTTTGTTCAGAAATGGCCTTGGGATGAATTTGGAGGCAATTATCCTTGGTGGAAATATTTGAGTAGGCCCGTTTCTTCACCTGAAGAAGCCTTGTTTTTGGAGTCGAAATTGTCTAAGAATCGCATTGAGAGTGTAGGGTTTAGTTTCGGACGAACAGAGAAGTTAGCGGCGGAAGGGGTTACTTTAGAGGGGGTTTCGGTAGGGTGTGTTTCGCATCAATTTTTAGAAATTCAGCGCATCGCGGCAGAATATGGACGGACCTTTACGCTTGAAGAAAGTAGGGGTGGTAGGCCGGTAGTGATATTAGGGAATAACATCGCCATGCAGCTTTTTGGTCGTGCCAACGCCATCGGGAATGTTGTGCGCGTGGGAAATCGGGTTTGTAGGGTTGTGGGTGTTTGTGCTGCCGAGGGGGCGAGCATCATTGATAATTCAAAAGACGATCGGGTTTTCATTCCGCTTAAAATGGGTATGGGGATGTATTCATATCGCGAGAACGACGATGCTCAGATTATGGTAAAGGCGGCTAATGGGGTAGATTTGGATGATTTAACGGTTGAGGTAGGGCAGTTGATGAGGCAATATCGGAAAATCAAGCCCGGGAAGGAAAATACTTTTGCAGTGAATCGGATGACGATGATTACGCAAGCGGTTTCGCAGTTGTTTACTCAAATCAAGAATATTGGTATTGTGATTGGTGGATTTGCAATGATTGTGGGCTGCTTCGGCGTGGCGAATATCATGTTTGTGAGTGTGAAGGAGCGGACGAAGGAAATTGGTATTCAGAAAGCTTTGGGCGCACCTCACATTTTTATTCAGGTTCAGTTTTTATTAGAAGCGATTTGGTTGTGTTTGATAGGCGGATTGATTGGATTACTCTTCGTCTGGCTCACATTTTTGGGGTTGAATGCCATTTTAAAAGAGACCATGGGTGAAGGATTTGTGTTGGTGTTAAGTGCTTCAGATACGCAGTTGGGGTTGTGGGTATCTGCGATTGTGGGAATTGTAGCAGGTTTTATTCCGGCCAGGCAGGCGGCGCGATTGAATCCGGTTGAGGCGATGCGTGCAAAATAAACGATTATTTAATGTCAATTTCAACGGGGAACCCCATGAATATGGATATTCCTTTATTTCTTTGCAGCATATTATGAATTTACGCTGTCTGGGTTTGGTTTTTTTCTTGTTTTTGGGATTTGGGCAGTTTTTAGGTGCCCAAGTTTTGGATTCAATTGGCAGTGGGGTTGTGGCGTCTGATTCATTGATGAATGCATTGGGTGTTCCGAAAGATTCAGTTTTAGGTAAGTCGGAAAAGATGTTGGGCGTTGACATTAAAGTTTCGGGACCCTTGATTGAAAACAAGGTAGATCGTTTGGTCTATAATGCTGCACAAGATATTACCTCAAAGGGTGGTTCTGCTGCGGATTTGTTGTCGAAAGTCCCAATGGTTGAGGTGGATATGGATGGGAATGTATCGATTCGTGGAAGTCGGAATTTAAAGGTCCTTATTAACGGTCGGCCCAGTGGCATGATGGCTGGGAATGTTGCCGATGCACTGCGGTCTTTGCCAGCGGATGGGATTGAAAAAGTGGAAGTCATAACAAATCCTTCGTCGAAATATGATGCCGAGGGAACTGCGGGTATTATTAATATTATTTTGAAGCAAGTTAGATTGAAGGGTAAGACTGGTGCAATGAATTTGGGGTTTGGGACCCGAAGTGCGAATTTGGGAGGGGATGTTTCAATTCAGAATGGGGGTACTAATTTTAGTATAAAATTGGGCGGTCATTTTTGGCGGTCATGGGGGTCGGGTTGGACAAACAGGACGAATACTATCAATGGGGTTGGTTACGGATTAAAGCAGAACAATGATGTGGTGAATTGGGGTGGGGGTCCAAGGCTCACGCTTTCTATGGATCATCAATTTAACAAAAAAAGCGGACTGTCGGTTTCTGCAACAACAAGTACCCGTATGAGAAATTCCGACAATGATGTCGTTACCTACAGCGGTATTTCCTCTTTGCCTTTGAATTATTTGTGGGAGCAAGTCACCAACAATTTCACCTATGGATATGGTTTAGATGTGAATTTAGATTATCGTAAAAACTTTGACAAAGTAGGAAGGGAATTGGGAATTTCGGCTCAATACAGTGGGAGTCAAGACAATACGGATTATCATTTTACACGATTGACAGAAGCGGACTTGGAAACCCGTAAAGAGCAGAGTTTGAATATTGGAAAGAACAATGAAATTTCCATGCAGATTGATTATACCGAGCCTTTGCATGCCAAATTACTTTGGGAAACAGGATTGAAAACTACGTTAAGGTCGGTTATTAGTAACTATAGTTATGATAGCTTTAATTTTCAACGTAACAATTACGAGTCAATCACGGCACGTAATAATCAGTTCGACTACTATCAGAATATTTTGGCTTTATATTCTCAATTTACTTGGATTGCGTCGAGTAAATTTTCGATCAAATCTGGAATTCGACATGAGTCAACCCAGTTTGGGGGTGTGATATATCTGCCAGTAAAAGAGTCGTATACAGGTCGTCCGTATCAGAACTTTATTCCCTACATCAATTTAAATCGAGTAATTGGAAAGGCTGGTTTTTTGCGTTTTACCTTTACCAAGAGAATTCAGAGACCTAGTTTGTTTTATTTGAATCCATATACCAATTTTATTGATCCACTGAATATCACAACGGGCAATCCGCGCTTAAATGCTGAGGTGTCGAATAATTATGAAATATCTACAGGGAATTACGGGCAAATTGGGGGCTGGGGTTTGAATGTATATCACCGTAGAATTGGCAATGCCATAGAAACGATGCGTTACGTGGGCGAGGATAAGGTATACAGGACAACCTATGGCAATATTGGTGTCAATTACACTTCGGGATTTGATGTCAATATGAATTACAAAGGAAAATGGAGGGGGAATGATTGGACGCTTACATTTAACGGTGGATTGGGTTGGGTAGATATTCGCAGTGGGATAGATACGGGTTATTTGAAAGGTGCGAGAAATAAAGGGTTGACCTATAACGCGGGTACAAAATTGAGCGTCAAAATAACCAAAGAATGGCAAGTTGAATTATGGGGTAGATTTAACGCTCCTACATATACTTTACAGGGTTTTACAACCAACTGGTTTTTTCATATGTTGGGGGTAAAGCGCAGGTTTAAAAATGATAAAGGTGGGGTGGGATTTGGATTGGATAATCCATTTATTCCTAAAATGGATTTCATTACTCGAGCTTCGGGGCAAGATTTCGATTATAAGAACGTTCAGCGCCTAAACATGTGGGGTGTTAGGGTGAATTTTGATTATAAGTTTGGGTCGCTCACTATTGAAAAGCCCAAACCAGTGAATCGCAAACTACAAAATGATGATTTGAAGCCACCTGGTGGACAAGAAGGTATGTAGTTGTGGATTAGTTAGGATGAGAGTTAGGTTGAATTGGAAAACAAAAAAATAGATTTGCGATATGGAAATTACAGGTAAAATTGTTCAGACTCTGCCGAAGCAGACGGGAAATGCCAAGAATGGTACTACATGGGAAAAGCAGGAATTCATTATTGAAGTCCCTGGTCAGTATCCTAAAAAGGTTTGTTTTAACCTTTGGGGCGACAAAATTTCTAAGTTTAATATTCAAGATGGTCAGGATTTGACAATTTCTGTTGATGTTGAGAGTAGAGAGTATAACGGCCGCTGGTACACTGATATTCGCGCATGGAATGTTACAAAACAAAATGCGGGAAGTGCAGTAGGGGGAACCAATAGCGCTCCAAGTTTTGATGCGATGCCATCTGGCGATCAAAGTTCGAATAGCGCAGCAAGTAATCCTTTTGAGGATGATGATTTGCCATTTTAAGTGTATCAATTAGGCCGCATTTGAATTTTGTGTGGGTGATAAGGGAAACGAAATTCATAAAAAACGCGTCTAAACACTTAAATTTGTAATATTCATACATCCAAATGAAGTTTTCTACTATACAATCTTTTCTCAAATCGGTACTGGTTTTATCGGTTTTTACGATTGCATCAATTCAGTTTCTGTCGGCCTCAACATATTACGTTTCCAAAACGGGTAATGACGCAAACAATGGTCTGAGTGCTGCAACAGCGAAATTGACAATTACTGCAGCGGCAAATATTGCAACATCGGGTTCTGATGTCATTATGATTTCCACTGGTTATTATGCTGAAACAGTTCAGGTGGGTTACACGATGACATTCAGTGTGGATAGCGTCCAGGTGGACCAATTGACAATGAATAAATCGGGTATCACATTAACTATCGATGGGAATTCTGCACCGAAGACATTTAATGTTAAAACCAAAATCACCCTAACTGATGGACTTGTTAAAGTGGGTTCAAATCTACTTGCATTCAGGGCTTTAGATGGTTGTACATTTACTGGCGGAAATAAAACGAGTTTCATTGACGGGGCGCTGCACATTGGTCTAACTTCTGGTTCTACAAGTTTGACATTCCATGTTGGTGCCGGTAGTGATTATCGCCCGGTGGGTTTGACTTTCTCAAAGGGGAATGGCAATTTGACATACTATGTATTTCAAATGTTTAAAGGAAAAGCCACGGGGAATGGATCGTTACCTACGGGAATTAGGAATTACTCTGCAGTGAGTTATTTTGAGGGTGCTACAGTGCCCGCGAATGCTTCAAATAGTTCAAATTTCGCAGTTACTCTTAGGTATGATACTTTATCTACAGATGATGGCGTCTATGAAAATTCCACATTAAGAATCTTGGGTTATACAGCTACGGCAACTTGGAAAGACCATGGTGGATCAGGATCTTTGATTCGAAAGGGTCAGATTAGTACGTCCACCTCGAGTA
Organism: uncultured Bacteroidota bacterium; assembly: GCA_903959115.1. GTDB lineage: Bacteria > Bacteroidota > Bacteroidia > NS11-12g > UBA955 > UBA955. Next base: position 4,713 of record CAJBVU010000319.1, on the reverse strand, counting down.
TGTCGACTTTGGGTACGTTTGCATTGGCAAATACAATCGTACAAACAGCAACTGAGCGGAAAACAGGTCTCAATATCCTTGGTAGTAAAGATCCATTCGCATCTTTTAAATTGACTGGTAGATGTTCTGGCGACACATTGAAGTTTACAAATCTCAGCAAGAGTACTTCTGCAATTTTAACAAATACATGGAATTTTGGTGATGCGGGATCGGTTGGAAACTCAGTAACAACGAAAAATGCTCTACATAAATATGCAAATGGTGGTACTTATAGGGTGAGTTTGACGATTCTAAATGCCGACGGGAATTTGGATTCTTGGGTTCAAATGGTTACTGTATTTGCAACTCCGTTTATTTTAAAAACTGTAAATAACGTTTGTATCGGTGAGCAGACAGTATTTACTGATTTTTCTACGGCGAATGGCGAAACGATTTCGGGTTGGAATTGGAATTTGGGGGATGGACCACCTCCAACAATCAAAACGTCGAAAATTGTTAATCATACATATACAAATCCTGGTGGATTTAAGGTTATTCTCAAAGTAACCACGGTCAATGCTTGTTTTGCAATTGATACTTTTGATTATGTGGTTCATGCTAAACCTTCGCCTACTTTTGATCCTAAAGATGTTTGTTTTGGTGCGTCTGTTGTGTTCGATGATCAGAGTACTGTTTCGTCGCCTGATTTGATTGCGACAAGAAAATGGGATTTTGGTGACGGGTCGCCAACATCAACATCAAAGACAGTGACACGGAAATACAATCCTCCAGGGTTATATTTCGTTAAGTTGATTTCCTATTCAAACTATGCAGGTCAAAAGGGTGCATGTAGGGATTCGATTATTAAGCCCGTTCGTACTTTTTCTTTGCCATTGGTTGATTATACGCAGAGTGCTACTTGTATTGGTGAAGAAACCGTATTTACTGATAATACCCAAATTATGAATCCTGATTATGCGGGTACATACTTTTGGACATTTGGTGATGGTGGAAACGACACTACATTGTACGGTGCGAAGCATACCTACTTATTACCTGGGATTTACAAGTCAAGATTGACAGTTATTTCAAATGCAGGTTGTATGAGTTCAGATACGCTGTCAATTTTTGTTCAACCAAAGCCTTCTGCGGGATATACCGTAACGGAAAAGTGTTTTGGGGATTCTACTGCATTTCTGCGTAAAACCCAAACTGTGCTTAGTTTAGAGCCGTTGACAAATTACAGTTGGAAATTCGACAATACCATTAACTTCTTTACAAAGAATCCTAAGGTTTTATTTTCTACTCCTGGAATTCATAACGTGGTTATGCTTGCTCAAACCAATCATGGATGTAGGGACTCTGCAGTTGGTATTGTAATGTCGCATTATATTCCCAATCCTACCTTTTCGCTTGATAAGGCCATTTTGCCTAATGATTCAATACAATGTTTCAAATACAACAATTTCAAATTTAATTTTAATGTGGGAATTGATGTCAATGATACGTTATTGGATACGCGCTGGGTTTGGGGTGATGGGAATACAGAATTACCTGCAACATCGAACAATCACTCTTACAAAGACACTGGGGTATATACCGTGAAATTATTCGGTGTTTCTATTCATAATTGTGTAGATAGTGCGGTCCAACAATTCGTTGTTAAACCGAGTCCTAAAGCCGACTTCTACAAAGAGGGTGTTTGTGTGCCTGATACAATATTGTTCAAAGACACGGCATCGAAATCAGCTCGTCCTTTAGTGAAATATTCTTGGGATATCAATGGGTCAGTAGTTGTTGGAAAAGCACCAGTGAAGCAGCACTTCTCTACGGCGGGTCCTCATGCGGTTTCGTATATTGTGGAAGATGATCAGGGTTGTATTGACACAATGACGCAGAGTTTTGCGTTTACTATTAAGCCAGCTATTTCTTTCTCATTTATTGGAAGTATGCCATTGTGTAAGGGCGACTCAATTGATATTACCGCGAGTGGCGGAGATACCATTCGTTGGGTTGGCGCGAAGGATACAAATCGAACACAGAAATTATACGGCAAGGGTTGGTATAAGGTAACAGCTACGTCTGGTATATGTACTGCCATTGATTCAGTGCAAGTAAAAGCTTTCCCGATGGCGAATATTGTTGTGTATCGTGATACGACTATTTACAGAGGAAAAAAGGCGAATTTACATGCGGTTGGTGCAACTAATTATTGGTGGACTGATAGTTCAAGTTTGAATAGGGGGCATGGCGATTCTGTAATTGCACGTCCGTTAACTACACGAACCTATTACGTAACTGGTACGGACTCTAATGGCTGTGATGATATTGACTCGGTTCTAGTTACTGTGGTTGATCCTCCATTGGTTAGAATTCCCAATTTGATTACGCCCAACGGAGATTTGCAGAATGATTTCTGGGATTTGAGTGAGTTGGCGGATTTGTACTTGTTTGATGTGCGAATCAGTGACCGTCAAGGCAAATTGGTTTATTACACTGGCAATTATTTAAATGATTGGAAGGCAGTTGATAATTCAGGGACAGACTTGCCATCAGGTATTTATTTTTACTACATGAAAAATCGCTTTAATGGCGAAGAGTTTAGAGGTTATATCCAAGTAATTCGTTAATTCAGATGAAAAAAATTAGCATCATTTCTGCCATTGCTCTGTGCATTGGAAGTGTTAGCGCTCAAATGGGGGCGAAATTGGATCAGTATTATATGGATTTTTCTATGATTAATCCCGCTGCAATGAATACCCATGATCAAGGTCATGTGACGTTATTGTATAACAAAATGTTCTCTGCCGTTCCTGGGAGTCCCCAAACAACGGTGTTGAATATTGCGATGCCAGTGCCAGCCAAGAATACTGGTTATGGTTTGTATTATATGCGTGAAAGGGTGGGTTTCTCTGAAATGCATAATGCCTATGCAACGTATGCCTATTCTTTGCCCATTGCGAGCACTACGAATTTGAATTTGGGAATGAGCGTAGGTATGTTGTCACAAAACTTTGATATGTCGAAGGCGGTTTACATTAGTAGTAACGATCCTATTATCAAATCGTTGATGTTGACACCTCCGGTTACGCGTGCTGATTTACGTGCATCTGCGTTTATTAATGGAGAAAAGTGGTTTGGTGGATTTGCGATTTCGCGTCTAAGTAAGCCACGATTCGATTATGTTTATTACAACTACACATCTACCTACCAAATGCAATCTCAAGCTAGTTTGTTGTTTGGGTATAACATTGATTTGGGCAACGACATCTTATTGAAGCCTTCCATTTACGTGTCTGCTTATAATTTTGATTATTACAGAGTCCAATATAACGCATCGTTTAACTACCAAGATAAGTTTTGGATGGGTATTGGTGGTAACGATATTGGTCAGATTGGTGGAAATATTGGATTTGCCCCTCAGTCAGATATTAAAGTTTCGTATTCGTATAACACGCCCACGGGTGCTCAGCGAATAGCCTTGGGTAATTCACATGAATTTCACACATATATCGGATTTTCGGCACTGGGTGGTGGGTCTAGAAATGGGTCTGATTTAAATAGCACGAATGGTGGTAATGGAGAGGGTGAAGGAGATGCAAACTTGAATAGCTCGGGTGAAAATGGAAATGGTGAAACAGAGGGTGGTTCAAATTTGAATAGTGCATCGATGAAAAAAGATGTTACTGTTACAAGTTTAGAAGATTTGGTGGCATTTGGAGCTGGTAAGGATACTTCGGGTATTAAATTGCCTCCAATCGAAAAGGTTAAGCCATCGCCTGGTTTCTATTTGGTTGCGGGTTTGCACAGTGCTGAAGCAAAGGCGAACAAGCAAATCAAAGATTTATATAGGAAGGGCGTGTTTGCCTATAAAATCTACGATCCAAGTAACAAGAGTTACTATGTGTTCTTGAAGGATTTTCCATCAGAAAAGGATGCAAACAAAGGTATATTCTACTATGAGTCTGCGGTTCCACAGGTTTGGATCCGTGAGGTAAAATAAATATAAGATTGCTTTTTGCGGTAACAGATTGGCAGCATTCGTGCTTATTAATGATGACCCTCGCGGCCCAAATGGAACTTCTAAGTTCTGCGCCAATTTTTAGTTCCTGAAACTGGCGTTGTTGTGTTTTTCCTTTTTTATATTTCGGGGGTAATTTATTGAGCGATAAAAGCTTGGTTAATCAGATTGCAACCCATTTTTAGGGCTTTTTCTCGGATTTCTAGTGGGTCTTTGTATACTTCAGGGTCTTCCCATCCATTTCCTAAATCACATTCATAGTCATAAAAGCAAATAAGTCGACCTTCCCAGAATAATCCATAGCCGATTGGGGCCTTGCCATCGTGCTGATGTATTTTGGGTAGGCCATTATTGAATGAGTAGGGCCCGTGATAAATTGGGTGATTGAATGGTACTGCCTGAAAGGTGAGTTCTGGGAATACCTTTTTCATTTCTCTGCGAATAAACGGATCGATGCCGTAATTGTCGCAGATGTGTAGGAATCCTCCGGCAATGAGATAGTTTCTTAGATTGGAAGCTTCTTGGTCTGTGAATACCACATTCCCGTGCCCTGTGAGGAAGCAAAAAGGGTAGCGGAAAATGTCAGTTGATCCCACCTCGGCTATCGCCTCGGTGGTCGCCAAATTTGTCCCAATATGCGAATTCGCATATTGGGACAAATTTGGCGACCACCGAGGCGATAGCCGAGGTGGGATCAACTGACATTTTCCGCT
>CAJBVU010000318.1 GCA_903959115.1 uncultured Bacteroidota bacterium | reverse complement strand
TTGCATCATCAGACAAATTCACTAACGACGACTCATTGCAATTTTCGAATATCCAATGCTGCCCATCTTGCTCGCAAATATGATAAGCCATTTGGGCACCTCCGCTCGAGAAGATTACCAAAATACTCATCAGAATTGCTTGAAAAAACCGCATTAATACAAAGTTAGATAATTTTCCAATCTTTAGCACTTTTGGTTGTATTATCGCAGAACTAAGCATGAGTTGGCGTAATTTATTTCGGGTTAAAACGGATTTCCCTGTAAATCAAGGGGATAGTTCTTTGAAGCGCGTTTTAGGCGTGAGAGATTTGACCTTTTTTGGCATTGCGGCGATCATCGGTGCGGGCATTTTTAGTTCCATCGGTGATGCATGTGCCAAGGGTGGCCCGGCATCTGTGTATCTAATCATTATTTGCGGTGTGGCTTGCGCTTTTGCGGCTTTGTGTTACGCCGAATTTGCCTCTAGAATCCCAGTTTCTGGCAGTGCTTACACCTATGCGTATGCCTCATTTGGTGAGTTATTCGCTTGGATTATTGGTTGGGCATTGATTATGGAATATGCAATCGGTAACATTTATGTCGCCTTTTCATGGTCAGGTTATGTCGTTCATCTCCTAGATCAACTCGGATGGATTCTCCCTCGTTGGATGGTGACGGATTATTCCACCGCCCATGAAATGTATCAAACCGTAATGTCCAAAATGCAAGGGGCTATTTCAGGCGGCGAATTTGGAGAACTTTGGAAATCTGCCAATTTGAGCGACTATTCACAGGCCGAGAACGATGCTTTCAACGCTTTCGTTAATGCACCGCAAGTATTGGGATTACACATTGTTTTTGATGCGCCAGCACTGTTAATCAACGTCTTGATTACGATGTTGGTTTACCGGGGAATCAAAGAGTCTCGAAACGCTTCCAATTTGATGGTTATACTTAAGTTGGTTGCCATATTGTTGGTCATTGTTGTGGGTGTGGCCTATATAGATGTTAAAAATTATACGCCATTCATGCCAAATGGGTTTGAAGGTGTGATGCAAGGTGTTTCTGCGCTGTTCTTTACCTACATTGGTTTTGATGCGGTAAGTACGTTGGCGGAGGAGTCGAAAAATCCGCAGCGAGATTTGCCTAGGGGTATGTTCTATTCCTTGCTGATTTGTACGGTATTGTATATTTTCATCACACTCGTATTGACAGGTATGGTTCCTTACGATACGCTAGGAGTGGGTGATCCGCTTGCATTTGTACTAGGAGCCCGCGGTATCGATTGGTTGGAATACATTGTTTCTATTGTGGCTGTTGTAGCGATGGCAAGTGTCCTGTTGGTTTTTCAAATGGGTCAGCCCAGAATTTGGTTAAGTATGAGCAGAGATGGCTTGCTCCCGCCTGCTTTTTCTCGTGTTCATCCGAAATTTAGTACGCCATCTTTCGCAACAATTATTACGGGATTGATGGTTGGTATTCCAATTCTGTTCACCAACGAAGGTTTTGTCCTCGATTTCACTAGCATAGGAACCATTTTTGCTTTCGTTTTGGTATGTGGCGGAGTGTTGCTGTTGCCACCGAGAAAAGAAGGTGAAGGCAAGGGTTTTGTGATGCCATATATTGATGGGAAATACCTGTATTCTATTATAATCATTGTGTCAATCGTGTTAGTGCGATACAACTTTCCAGATTATTTTGATCAATTACTTCAATGGAATGATTGGAGTACAATGTTTGTTGTAGCTCATCGATTGTATTGGATACTACTATTGGGATTGTCGGTAATGAGTTTTGTCCGTCGGTGGTCACTGATTCCCTTGCTTGGCTTGTCGATTTGTGCCTATTTGCTCACCGGCATGGAAGCCAACAATTGGTACTGGTTTTTTGGTTGGTTTGGTATTGGGCTCGTCGTTTATTTCTCTTACGGCTACAGAAAGAGCAAATTGGCAACAAATTGAAGATTTAGGACCTGAATTATTTCGTAATTTTACATCATATCGCCATGATTGACCTGCCTAGAAAAGACGTACTCGAGAAAAAAGAAAAGGCCTTAACCGATGTGATTAAGCATTTATACGATAAATATCGAATCACTCAGAAAATGGATGAAATTGAATTGGTTAAGCTGTGGAGCGAAATCGTAGGTCCATTAATCGCAAAACACACTAGTAAAATTGAAATGCGCGGAAAGACGCTATACGTGAGTTTTGATCAAGCACCCTTAAAAAATGAAATGTTTATGCAAAGGGAGCAGTTGAGATTGAATATCAACGAACGTTTAGGCCCAAATTTCGTCGAGAAGATTTTTATTGGATAGGATTATAATCCCCCGTTAAGCGCATTCGCATGTCTGTCGCGCTGCGCAATGGCCTTTTCGATACTCACATTCAATTCAAACCCAACTATGATTGTAAGTACGTTGATATAAATCAATATCATCAGTGCAATGATTGCCCCAATTGATCCATATACTTTATTGTAGGTATTGAAATTATTTACGTACAGTCCAAAGGAAACCGTGGAGATGGCAGAAAGTACTGAGGCCATTACACTTCCAGCACTAAGGAATTTCCATCGCTTAATATTGGATGGACCAAAAAAGTAAATACTAGAAGTGGCAATCAGAATGAGAGCGGCCAAAACAAAATACTCTAGCAATAAAATGAAGAACTCATAAACACCTGCCAATGGCCAATCGTGCGAGACTATGTAATGCACGCTTTGATAGGCATATGTGAGGATTAAAAGGGTGACAATCACAATCACGCTAATCCAAAATGTCATAAATATGGCTTTTAAGCGAATCTGAAACCAGTTTTTCTTTTTTCCAAAAGGCAGACGACGGTTGAAAGAGTTAATCAACAAATGGAAGGCATTGGAAGAAAAGTAAATGGTGGTAAAAAATCCAAAAGAAAGCAGACCCGTATTCTGTTTATGCAGAATTTCTAGAATCGTTCCCTGGATTTCTTTGAAGGTTTGTTTGGGTAAAATCAGTGATAACTCTTGAATGAACTGCGTTTTTAATCCGTTTAAAGGCAAATAACCAATCAGTGTAAGCAAGAAGATGATGGCAGGGAATAGCGCTAAGAAGAAGTTGAAACTCAAACTGGAGGCCCGCGTGTTAAGGTTTTCCATGAACATCGACCGGAAAAAATACTTACCTACGTTATATAAACTCTCCCCTTGAAATGCATCCAATCGTTTGTTTTGCAAATAGATCATCAAAGGGTGGGTGGGGCCTTGGCTGTCTTTGAGTTGTTGATCGTTTGAGGACAAGTGTTCCTCTACCTCATGAGCGGTATGCTGAATTTTGTCCTTTATCGATTTGTAGTATCCCATTTATTGGATCAATCATTAAATCCGTATTTCTCTAGTATGATACTGGGTATTTTAACAGGACGAAGATCGGATTTTCTGGCATAAAACATAACCATCGAGGCGGTATTTAGTAATTCACCGTTTTGATTATAAGTCTTATACATAAATGTACAGCGTATTTCAGGGATACCCTCAATCCAAATTTCAATACTCAATAAGTCATCGTATCTGCCGGCTCTTTTAAAGTCGATATTCATCGATTTGACCGGCATTATTAGCCCATCGTCCTCCATGTCCTTGTAAGTGATGCCCTTTGCACGCATTTGTTCGGTTCTCGCCTCCTCAAAATATAAGGCCCAATTGGAATGGTGAACAAATCCCATTCTGTCGCATTCCGCGTATCTAACCCTTACCTTGTGTATGTAAACTGATTCTGTATTCATTAATATCGTAACAAAAATGCTTCTTTTATTTGTTCTTTTCTAGCAAAAACGAGGCCCATACCAAACAAATCGATTGTTACCCGAAAATTATCGTCGTTTTCCAACTGTTTCCATCTCAGCTGAGACTCAACGCTGTTATTGATGCCAAATATCGCAATACATCCGTTTGGTTCCAATCGGGTAGAGGCAAAGTCTAGCAACGACCAAAACTCAGGGCTACTTAACGTTTCATTGATAACCATCAAACTGATAGGTGAATTGGGTAGGCTGTGGTGATTGAAATGCTTGGTTATATCCGCTATTTCGGCATAGTGATGAGAAATGACGAGTTCATTATTTTCGTAACTTCTCAAATTGAATTGAGTAATTTCATTGATTTTTTTTGATCGATCATAGCTGAAAAATCGTTGGATCAGTTCGTGTTCGTAGTGAATATTCCCTCGTTGCAGATATATTGGTAATACACCCAATGAACTTCCAATTTCGATGATGTTGCCCCCCAACTGTTTGTATTGGATCCATCGAAAAAGAAGTCGGTAGTATTTGGCCAAAGGAATCCGCTTGTTGGCTAAATTACTTAACGAAATTTCCTTTAATTCATTGTTTAACAATATTTTAGCATCGGATTGTAACATCCGTTTTCTGCACAATTCTGCAGCGGGTTCATAGGAATTGGCAAGTTGTCGATAAAGAACTTTATCGGCAAAATCGTAAACAAAAGGGGAGTGTACGCCATGACGGTTACTAGATTGGACCAAATAAATCAAATAGTCAAGCCAACCAAATAACCCATTCAGGTTCATGATTTTACACTTTTCAGTAACTTTAGTTCTTGTTCGGCTTTTGCAATTTGTTCAGTGGCTTTTGCGATATTGTCATCAAACTGTTTCACAAAAGCACCAGCATTTTTGCTGTGCTTAAAGAAACTCTTGTTGTTTTCCATCGTCGCAATTTCATCCTTGAATTTAGTAATCTTCTCTTTGATTTTACGTTCTTCCAATTGCAAGCGTTTTTGTCCATCTGTACTTGTCGCCAAATTGCTGAAGTGCTCTTTTTGGTTGGAGTTACGCTGGTTGTTGCTTGCTGAACGATATCTATTGAAAATCTCATCGGCCAAGGCCTGATACGTTTTATTCATTTGTTGGTAGGACTTCCCGGAGATAAAACCGGCATCATTCCATTGCTTCTGCCAAACTTTGAGCTCGTTGAAAAGGGTCTGGTGGTCGATTGTTTCGTTCGATTTCAGCGCTTCAAGACCTAAAATTACTTCTTTCTTCTTAACGATTGCGCCGCTTTCTTCTTGTTTACGCTGTTTGAACCATTCATTCTTTTTCGCATAAAAGTGATCAAAGGCAGTTCTGAATCTCTTCCACACCAAGTCGTTTTGATCTTCCGGAACTGGACCAATGGTCTTCCATTCATCCTGAAGTTTTGCAAGCGCATCCGAAGTCTTCATGAACTCATTGGAGTCTTTTAAAGATTCCGCTTTTTCACACAAGGCTTCTTTTTTGGTGAGATTGTCTTTCTTGCTAGAATTCAAATCTTTAAAGAAGTGCTTACGCTCTCCATAGTATTGGTTGCGAATGGCTTTGAATTTATTCCAAATCGCTTCGTTTTTATCCGCAGGGACGGGGCCAATCTTTTTCCATTCAGCCATCAATTCATCCAACTCTTTGCCAATTTTGGCCCATTCCTTAGGTTGAGTTGGTACAACTGCAATACTGGTTTCAGCGCGTTCGATAAGCACGATTTTCTTATCTAAGTTCTGCTGTCTTTCTGCGTCGATTGTTGCCTGTTCGGCTTTCTTCGCATCAATTACGATGTCGGAAGCCGCTTTAAAGCGTTTCCAAATATCTTCAGAGATTTCCGCTCTAACAGGACCAGTGTTTTTCCAATCATCGTGGTATTTGTTCAATTGTAACAAAGCCTTTCTGATGTTGGGCTCGTCTTTCAATTGCTCTGCACGTTTGATCAAATCGATTTTTAATTCTAAGTTCTTGTCCTTATCCAACTCTTTCAACTCGTTGAATACCGAAAGTTGATTGTAAAATTTATCGACTTGAAATTTGTAAGCTGCGTATAATTCGTCTTGATATTCCTTTGGAATTTGTCTTACTTCCTTCCACTGTCGCATATACTCACGGAGCGCATTCAAACTTTGATCGTTCTCTTCAGAATCTACCAACGCTTTAATCTTGTCCAGAATCAGCTGCTTCTGCTTTAGGTTGTGCAACTTTTCCTCTTCCGCGCGCTTGCGCTCATCTTCACGTCTTTTCTTGAAAGCGGTAATGATTTGCTGAATGGATTGCTTTGTATTGTCGGAAGGAGCTACAAAATCCCTAGGGTCATTTCCACCTTCAACCCATGTACGAATCATACCAGGTCTTTCTTGGTCTAATAGATCATCCAGCGCATTGCGAATTGCCTGCAATTGATTGTAGGCTTTCTTCACATCGGTAGCGTGAACCAATTCTTCGGCTGCTACGAGCAATTCTTCTTTGCTAAGGGTTGAATACTGTAATTCCAATGAAATTTCCTCAGTATTGAGTTCAATCATTTGTTCGGCTACAGTTAATTGCTCCGCGTAGCTTTCCGCTGCCTTTTCTAATTCGTCTGACATGATAAATAAGTGTTGAAATAGGGTAAATTATTGTTGATCAATAGATTCTTTCGTAAATAGCATCCACAAAGCAGCCTCCGCAGCTTCTGAACCCTTGTTGCCTAGCTTGCCACCGGCACGTTCCAAGGCTTGCTCTTCTGTATTGGTTGTGATAATACCAAAAATGCAAGGTTTGTTCGTCTTTAATGACAATTCTCCAACGCCACGAGTAACAGATTCACAGACATATTCAAAATGCGGCGTATCTCCTTTTATTACGCAACCCAATGTGATTACAGCATCGCATCCTTTGTCTAATAACCATTGAGCCGCAGTAGGGATTTCAAATGCACCCGGAACTGTGGCTTCAATAATTGAAATAGACTGAAAAGCTTTATGATGATTTAATGTTTCAACGGCACCATTCCTTAGTACTGAAGTGATATGCTGATTCCATACAGCTGTCACTACACCGATTTGGTAGTGTTTTGTGTTGTAGGAAAAAGTAGGTGAGGGAGAAGAAGAAATCGCTGTTGCCACCTGCGTGTTATTTGTTCAATTCACCCATCAAACCCTTAAGGCGATAGATGTACTTCTCAGCGTCTTGTCCTTCTCTAGTAGTGCCATACTTGTTATCGAGTTCTTCGTAACAAGCCAATGCAGCACTGTAGTTTTTTGACAATTCGTAGTGTACTCCAGCTTTTTGAAAGTAAATACTGGTGTATTCGTTATCGCCCAAACGAGCGGCTTTCTCATATAAACTAGCGGCTTTTTCCAATTCACCTAAGCCACTTTTACAAGCTGCTTTGGCTGCTATGATGGAAGGACCTAACAATGCATCGTTCGCACTGAATTTGTCCAAATAGTCTAGTCCATTTTTGTATTCAGCTTTTTTCAAGTAAGACAAACCAGCAACCAATGCTGCTTCTTTACCTTTTTTAGTGAAACCATAATCATCGGCAATATCCACGGCAGATGTGATTTTGTTCTTCTTATCGCCTTTCAATACAATGTCGAATGAGTCAGTTTTGAAGTAGTGGTAAATTTTGGCAAATTTTACTGACGCTTCTTTTTCTTGAGAAGGCATGTAAAAGTTGAACCAATATATCATGCCACCTACAATCGCCAAGGTTGCAATACCTACGATTTGAACATGTTTCTTATTCACTTCGTAGAAGTTTTTAATTCTGGCTTGTAGTAGTTGATAGCTTTCTTTGATGTTCATAATAGTTAAAAGAGGGCGCGAATATAAGAAATTAAAATTTTAGTCGGTAATATATGGGTAATCGTTTTCGATATAAACATCTGTAAACAGTTCAGAAGCATCTGGGTAATTCGAGTTCTCCGCGAATTCAACACTCGCATTAACGATAGTCATTATGTCATCTTCCATCGCATCCAATTCTTTCTCAGAAGCAAACTTCTTCTTCAAAATGGTCTCTTTGGTAGTCTCCAATGGATCTTTGGTTTTGTAATCCGCTACTTCTTCTTTAGAACGATAACTAGCGGGATCACTCATGCTATGTCCACGATAGCGATACGTTTTGATTTCAAGAAAAACCGGACCTTTTCCTGTACGTGCATGCTCACAAGCATCTGCAATGGCTTCATGCACAGTTTCACATTTCATTCCATCAACCTGGAAACTTGGCATATCAAAACCCAAACCAATCTTGTAAATATCCAATAGGTTTGTTGTCCGCTCTACACTGGTTCCCATAGCATATTGGTTGTTCTCACAGATAAATACTGCGGGTAACTTCCATAACATAGCCATATTAAAAGCCTCGTGAAGGGCGCCCTGACGGGCTGCACCATCACCAAAGAATGTCAAGCTGACATTCCCTGTGTTGTTATATTGTTCAGCAAATGCCAATCCGGCACCCATTGGGATTTGCGCCCCAACAATACCATGTCCGCCTACAAAATTGTATTCCTTTGAAAACATGTGCATGCTTCCACCTTTACCGCCAGTACAACCAGTTTCCTTGCCAAATAATTCTGCCATAACTGCATTTGCAGAAACGCCCATAGCCAAAGCGTGTCCGTGATCACGATAGGCCGTAATTACTTTGTCGCCTTTCTTAATAGCCGACATCATACCCGCCGTGATGGCTTCCTGACCTATGTATAAATGACAAAAACCTTTGATTTTTTGCTGTCCATACAATTGTGCAGCTTTCTCTTCAAAACGTCGTTGCAATAGGATGCTCCTGTACCACTCGAGGTATACTTTTTTACTGAATTTCATTTACGCTGAATAAAGTGTTCGCGAAAATAAAACAATCCATTCAAACTGAGGCATTCTATATGCCTAAATTCATGAAAGAAACGATTATATCTTTTCTTCGATGTTCTTAACCTTGTCTTTGATTAACCCAATTTCTCTTTGGATCATCCGAATTGCTGGACCGATATCATCTGACTCCGTAGCTTTCGGCTCTTCGAATTTTGGATTGATATAGTTGACAAATTTCCAGACCTCTAATATTTCACTCACTTTAACTGTATAAGGTGCATATCCGGGATTTGTACTGCATAATAAAAAGGTGCCATCCTCTTCTACGCGATTGTACAGTACCTTGAATACGATTCCATCATCTTGTGTAACAACGATATAAGGGTGGCCATTCCTAACCATGTTCCAATCTTGGATGTATTCACCGGTCACAAAAGCACCATCCGATACCGGTGGCATACTGTCGCCTGAAATGGGGAAACTTCTGTATTTTCGATTTGCCGATAAAAATGGAAGATTAAAAGCGGGTAGTGTTTTGATATAATCTGGATCCGCATAACCTGTAGCATATCCTGCCTTGGCTTTCACGGAAACCAATTCTATATTTTCTTCGTTATCCGAATTGATTGTAGTGGCCAAAACCCGCAACCGTGTACCCGATAAATCTAAGTCGAATCCTTTTTCCAATTGTGAAAGTTGCATTTCACCAACCAAGTTTAAATCGATGCGAATCAATTTGTCTATGTTGATTTGAAAAAACTCCGACAAACGAATCAAAATTTGAATGCCAGGCTCGGCAACGCCATTTTCATAGCTGTTATAAGCAGAACGCGTGAGTAATAGACTCTTGGCGACATCTTCCTGACTCCGTTTGCGGCGTTTGCGTAATAATTTGAGGTTTTCTTTGAGGTACATTGTTAAAAAAATTGACAACTTTATGCTTGGTAAATGAACAACATAAAATTGATATTGTCAAGTTTATCCAACTTTTTTTGTCAATATTTTCATCAGCATTGAAATTGTCTATAAATTGGTGATTCTATCTGCCTCCGATTTGTTTGGACTTTGTACAAATTGATATTATTTTGCCTGTATGAACTTTTGGTTAATCAAATCTGAGCCCTTCAAATACAGTTGGGATAAGTTCATGAAAGACGGACATACGTTTTGGGATGGTGTCCGTAATTATCAGGCCAGAAATAATCTTAAAGGCATGGAATTGGGTGATTTGTGTTTGTTCTATCACAGCAATGAAGGCAAAGAGGTAGTAGGTGTGGCGGAAGTTGTTAAAACCCATTACCAAGATCCTACAACCACTGAAATTGCTTGGGTAGTTGTAGATGTTAAGCCCGTTTATCCCCTTAAAAATCCTGTGTCTTTATCTGTTTTAAAATCAGATCCAAGACTTTCTAACATCGGATTAATTAAACAGCCAAGATTATCTGTAATTGCTATCACCAAAGAAGAGTTTGAAACCGTAATTTTGTTATCCAATGAGTCAGCCTAAATTGCTCATCAGCCAAAACAAATTAAACCTGATTATTAGAAGGTTTGCGTTACAGTTGATAGAATTACATGGTGATTTTTCTAACACCGCCATCATCGGTTTACAACCGAGAGGAATTCAATTGTCTAAACGATTGGTAGAGGTAATCACAGAGCTTCAACCCGAAACCAATTTGAAATATGGCGAACTCGATCATACCTTTTTTAGGGATGATATTGGGCGGGGTGAAATCTTTATGCCCAAGAAATCAAATATCAATTTCTCCACTGAAAACCTCAATATCATTTTGGTAGATGATGTCTTGTACACCGGTAGAAGCGTGCGTGCATCGATTGATGCCTTAATGAGTTTTGGCAGGCCCAAGCAAGTGGAATTGATGGTCCTAGTAGATCGCCGTTTCCAACGCGAATTGCCAATTTCCCCAAATTACACTGGGGTAGTGGTGGATTCTAGAAGTACAGGAGAACATGTAAAAGTGGATTGGTCGTTAGATCATCCTCAAGTGTGGCTTTTAAGCAGTAAGGAATGACATCTAACACACCAATCAAACACCTACTAGGAATTAAGGGATTAAGTGCATCCCATATCCATACGATTTTTGAAACGGCAGACAATTTCAAAGAGTTGCTTAACGGTCCGGTGAAGAAAACGCCAGCTTTGCGCGACATCACCATCGCCAATTTGTTTTTTGAAAATTCAACTAGAACCAGAGTTTCATTTGAGCTTGCCGAAAAACGTTTGGGCGCTGATACTATTAACTTCTCTAGTTCATCATCAAGCGTAAAAAAGGGGGAAACCTTGATCGATACGGTTAATAATATCCTCAGTATGAAAGTGGATATGGTTGTTATGCGTCATCCTGCCCCTGGAGCTTGCCTTTTTTTATCAAAACACATCGATGCGCAAATTATCAATGCGGGCGACGGAACACATGAACATCCAACCCAAGCCCTTTTGGATGCATTCTCAATCCGTGAAAGATTGGGTGATGTAGCAGGTAAGAAAGTGGTAATTGTAGGTGATATTTTGCATTCTCGAGTGGCCTTGAGTAATATTTATAGCCTACAATTGTTAGGCGCTGAGGTTATGGTTTGTGGCCCTGCAACACTCATTCCAAAGCATATTTCTCATTTAGGAGTAAAGGTGTCGCACAATTTGGAAGAAGCACTCAATTGGTGCGATGTTGCAAATATGTTGCGCATTCAGTTGGAACGACAAGATCAGCGGTATTTTCCATCTTTAAAAGAATATTCAAATTTGTATGGATTGACATTAGACAAGTTGAATCGGTTGGATAAAGATATTTGTATTATGCACCCAGGGCCAATTAATAGGGGGGTGGAAATTAGCAGTGATGTGGCAGATTCTAAACACAGTATGATCCTTCAGCAAGTAGAAAATGGTGTTGCGGTGAGAATGGCTGTATTGTTTTTATTGGGTCAACAGAGATTATAAAAATGACAGAGTTTAATACTTCTTCAAACCCCATCCTAGTTCAAAATTTCAGGGGTGGGATCGTTGAGAGTTTTCATAGAGGATCCTTTTGCGTGGTAGATGAGAACGGAAAAGTTTTGTGGAGTGTTGGCGATATACAGCAGCGTTCATTTCCTCGTTCAGCACTAAAATATTTTCAGCACATTCCTTTTTTGCTTTCTGGTGGATTTGACGATTTGGGCTTCGGACCCAAGGAATTGGCCATCATGTGCGCATCGCACAACGGAGAAGAAATGCACTTAGAGGTGGTTGATGTGGTTTTGGCAAAGGTGAAATTGAATAAAGATGCACTACAATGTGGAGCACAGCAGCCTACCCGTAAAAACGACTATGTTCGATTGATAAAGAACAATTTAGAGCCAACTTGTATGCACAATAATTGCAGTGGTAAACACGCTGGATTTTTGGCTCACTGTGTTAAACAAGAGTATTCACTCGTCGATTATTTAAGTCCTCAACACCCATTGCATCAATCAATCAAAGCAGTCACGGCCCAATTCTATGAAATGAATGAAGATGACTTAAGTGTGGGTGTGGACGGATGTTCTGCACCCATTTTTGGCATGCCTTTGTACAATCAAGCCTTGGCATATAAAAACCTGGTAGCACCTATGCCTTGGAAAGACGAAGCGATGGATTCTGCATGTAAACGCATCGTTCATGCCGTAACCCAATATCCTGAATTGATTGCAGGGACAAAGCGCTATTGTACTGATTTGATGCGTGTTACCAAAGGGAGAGTCGTAGGTAAAACTGGTGCTGACGGCGTCTATTGCTTGTCGATTCCAGAAAAAAAATGGGGTATTGCAATAAAGGTCGACGATGGTAAAATGGGCCCACAATATCAAGTGGCACACGGTTTATTATCATCCTTGGGATTGCTCTTGCCAGAGGAAATGGAAGCGTTAAAATCATATGGGTATTGTGAAAATCTAAACTTTGCAGGCAACTGGGTTGGTTATTCCGACGTAGTTCCATTAAATTCCCCGTTGTAATATGGCTCTATTTATTGTAGAAAGCGAAATTTCCCGAATGGATGAGCGCATGGCGCGATTGATTCCCAAGCAAAGGGCTTTCGTGGAAGAAATGTTCCAACGTGGCGTATTTCACATGTATGCCGTTTCTGAAAATTTGGATAAATGGTGGTGTAGCATCGAAGCGGATTCAGAAGAAGATGTTCATCGCATATTAGAAGACATGCCCATAATTGATTGGTTAACTCCTACAATTAATGGGTTGATGTTTTACAACTCGGCAGATCAAATGATTCCGCCAATATCTTTGAATTAATTATATCCTTAATTATTCAATCCAACTGAAAATCTTACTCCAACGAATTCCTTTGGAACGATATTCCATGTTGCCATTGTAGCTCAAAGGTTGATTGGTTTCTGGATCAATCGCCATTACTTTCTTAATACTAAAGAAGGTGAATACTGGCTTTCCAACAATATGGTCTTCAGGTACATAGCCCCAATATCTAGAGTCCAAACTATTGTATCGGTTGTCGCCAATCATCCAATAATATCCCATTTTAAAAGTGTAATTCTTGATTTCTTCCGAGCCACCATTCGTATAGAATTTTCCATTTTGCATAGTAATTCCAGCACCCTCATATTTATTAATCGCCAACTTCAAGAAATCCCAGTTTTTGGTTGTTAACGTGATGGTTTCGCCACGCCTTGGAAGATAAACTTCACCATAGTTATTGAGGTTCCATTTGGCTTTCAAAAAGTCTGTCAACGATGTGTCTGCATGGTTG
>CAJBVU010000317.1 GCA_903959115.1 uncultured Bacteroidota bacterium | reverse complement strand
GTTTCCCCTGCTGCCAATTCCTTTTTAAGTACATGTCCGCCTGCGTGAACAAAGGCCAAGCCATCGCCTTCCAGCTTTTGCATGATAAATCCTTCTCCGCCAAAAAGTCCGGTCCCGAGCTTTCTTTGGAATTCGATGCCCACACTTACGCCTTTGGCTGCGCAGAGGTAACTATCCTTCTGACAAATCACCTTACCGCCCAATTGCATGAGGTCGAGTGGCATGATTTTACCCGCATAAGGTCCAGCGAAAGTCACACGTGCTTTGTTATAGCCCATATTGGTAAAGGCCGTCATGAACAAGGATTCACCTGTAAGGAGGCGTTTTCCTGCCCCCATCAGTTTTCCAAAAATGCCGCTGCCTTGATTGCTACTGCCATCCCCAAAAATGGTTTCCATTTCGATGCCGTTGTCCATGAACATAAAACTTCCACTTTCGGCCATTACGGTTTCTTGGGGATCGAGTTCTATTTCTACACATTGCATTTCTTCACCAAAAATGCGGTAGTCGATTTCGTGATTGCGTCTCATAGGAATTGCTTTGGTATTAATTGCACTTGGGTTTTTCGCGTGAATGGTATCTGTGGATTAAGGCATTTTCTTTAATGCGAGGATGCTAAAGTCACTTTCCTCTTTTACAATGGTATTGCTCAGATGTCCGAGTCCAGCAATTTCCATCGCCACAACATCGCCTGCTTGAAGCCATTGCTCTTTATATTCAGGGTTATTGAGTTTTCCGGTTCCGTTGAGTTCAAGGAAACAGCCCGTTCCCACTGTGCCACTGCCAATCACATCGCCAGGGAAAATGTCGGCGCCGTACGAACATCGCTCAATGATTTCGGCAAAGGTCCAATCCATATCGCCCACACTGCCTTCGCTCACTTGGATGCCATTCACCCAACATTTCATAGATAAATTATAGCTATTGCCTATATGTCCCGGTTTTGCTTGGATCTTAAACGGCTCAAGTTCATCAGGGGTAACTAGCCAAGGGCCAATTACTGTGCTAAAGTCTTTGCCTTTTGCGGGTCCAAGGTTAAGCAACATCTCTTCCATCTGAAGACGGCGAGCACTCATATCGTTCATAATCATGTATCCTGCGATGTACTGATCTGCATCGGCGGCTTTGACATTTCTGCCTCTTTTTCCCAATACAACGGCAGCTTCCAATTCGAAATCCAATTTTTGAAAGTGGTCTGGCATGCATGGAATTTCACCTGGGCCTTGGATGGCGTTGTGGTTGGTAAAATAGAAAATGGGGTATTGATCAAATTCTGGAATCATGGGTACGCCACGGTTCCTTCTTGCTGCGGCTACGTGTTGTCTAAACGCATAACCGTCTCGGCATGAGGTAGGCTGTGGAACGGGAGCTTCCAAAATATCATCGGTGCAAGGCGTTGCTAGGTGAGTGTGCTTTCCATCAAGGATTTCTGACTCCACGGCGCGTGCCAATTCACTTTGATTTTCCCAATCATTGAGCATATCGCGCATGTTGTTTGCGATGTTCTGGTTGATGGCGCTGAGGGGGTAAATCTGTTGGTTGACCAGTATGCCGGTTTGGGCAAGGCCATTGGTTTTGTAGGTTACCAATTTCATACTACAAAAATACGTCTATTTTGGAAGTTTCTGTGGGTAATCGCATTTGGAGGTTGGCGAGTGATATCGGAAATTTGTTGCATGGAATCATCGGAAAAATCAATGTCCAAAGTTTTAGTTACTGGTAGTAATGGTTTGTTAGGTCAGAAGCTTACAGATCTGTTTATTGGGTTGGAAGATTGGGATTTGGTTGCCACCGGCGCCGGCGATAACCGTCATCCCGCGAAAGAAGGGTATCGTTATCTTTCGATGGACATTACTGATACAGCCGCTATGACGGCCATCTTGGAGCGCGAATTGCCCGATGTTGTGATTCACACGGCAGCCATGACCCAAGTGGATGATTGCGAATTTAAACGCGATGAATGTGTGGCTTTAAACGTAACGGCGGTGGAAGAATTGGCCAAGTTGAGTAGTTCTTTGGGTTTTCACATGGTCCATGTGAGCACCGATTTCATTTTTGATGGCACAAAGCCGATGTATGTGGAATCGGATGAGGCGAACCCCTTGAGTTATTACGGTTGGAGCAAGTTGGAGGGCGAGAAGAGGGTGATCGAGTATGCCAATAGTTACAGCATTTTGAGGACGGTTTTGGTATTTGGTCAGGTTGCTGATATGAGCAGAACAAACATCGTATTGTGGGCTCATGGCACATTGAAGAATCAGAAATCGGCGAATGTGGTTACGGACCAATTTAGAACACCTACTTTGGCGGAAGATTTGGCGATGGGTTGTTATTTGGCAGCATCGCAAAGGGCTCGTGGCATTTTCAACATTGCCGGTAAAGACTATATGAGTGTGATTGAATTGGTAGAAAGGGTGGCTTCGTTTTATGGCTACTCGATGGACTGCATCAATCGGGTTGACAGTAGCACATTGAATCAGCCGGCGAAACGACCTCCGATTACAGGGTTAGATATCAATAAAGCGGTAAGAGAATTGGGTTATGCGCCTCATTCTTTTGAAGAGGGGTTGGCCATATTGGGATTGCAGTAGGGAATCGCCGAGGGCGAAGGTTGGGTTAAGGTTTCTGCATTACTTCACCACACTGTTTGCATGTTCTGAGTTCTTCAGAAGCGTAGTAGTGATTGAAGTGATTCAGGAAATCTGTTTCGATATTATTTAACTCAAAATACGCCTCGTGAAGTTTATGATTACAGTTTTCACAGAACCAAAGTAGGCCATCGGTAAATCCTTTTCCAACGCGAACTCTTTCAATCACCAAACCAATGCTGCCCTCTGTTCTTCCGGGGCTGTGTGGCACTTTTGGTGGTAGAAGGAACATGTCTCCGGGGCCCATTTTTACATCTACGCGTTCGCCATTCTGCTGGGTTTTTACCGTGATTTCACCTTCCAATTGATAGAAAAG
>CAJBVU010000316.1 GCA_903959115.1 uncultured Bacteroidota bacterium | reverse complement strand
TTCAATTGCTTTTCCCACTCCCACAGGCACAAAGGCAAAGTTCCTGAAGTGGTATTACCATACTTCTGGATATTGATCATCACTTTGTTCTTATCCAATCCCATGCGATCGGCTGTAGCATCGATAATTCGCAAATTGGCCTGGTGAGGTACTAACCATGCGATATCGTCAGCAGAAAGATTATTTCTTTCCATGATTTCATAACTCACATCAGCCATACGAGTTACAGCAAACTTAAACACTGTTTTCCCCTCTTGGTAAGCGTAATGCAAGCGCTGATCAATGGTTTCATGACTTGGTGGCAACATTGAACCACCTGCTTTTTGAATCAAAAACTCACGTCCACTTCCATCCACACGCGTAATTGAATCTTGTATTCCCAATCCATCCTCGGTTGGCTCTAGCAAAACACAACCCGCTCCATCGCCAAACAAAACACATGTATTGCGATCTGTGTAGTCCACAATCGTACTCATTTTATCAGCACCCACAACCAACACTTTTTTGTGTGATCCCGTCTCGATAAATTTTGATCCCGTTACTAGGGCAAACAAGAAACCACTACAAGCCGCATTGACATCATAGCCCCAAGCGTTCACAGCTCCAATTTTATCTGCAATCACATTGGCCGTTGCTGGAAAAACATAATCTCCTGTAACCGTTCCGCAAATAACCATGTCGATTTCGGAAGGATCAATACCCTTTTTCGCCAACATGGGTAAAATAGCACCTACCGCCAAATCAGATGTCGCCTTTCCGGGTTCATCCAAAATATGACGTTCTGTAATACCCGTTCTTGAACGAATCCATTCATCATTGGTATCAACCATTTTTTCTAAATCCGCGTTGGTAAGAATCTTTGGGGGGACATACCCGCCCACCGCAGTGATGGCAGCTGTGATTTTCATGAATTAAACTGTTGTTTCTATTTGCGCAGCATTAAATCGGCTCATCGCCTTCTGAATTTTACTTGTCAATTGCGTTTCAACCGCATCCTGCGCCAATTCTATCATCTTAAAGAAAGTATCAGATTTTGTAATGCCATGACCCACAATTACAGGGGCATTGACTCCTAAAACCAAACTTCCACCGTAATGTTTGAAATTAAATTGGTCTAAATAATCGTCTTGAACGCCACGTTTTACCAGGCGGTAATACATGCCTTCACACACCTTGATGATCACATTACCGCTAAAACCATCACAAACCACAACATCGGCAAGGTCACCAAAAATATCACGACCTTCCACGTTACCTACAAAATTAATTCCTTGGGTTTGAGCCAGTAACTGATGCGTAGCTTTGGTTAATAGGTTACCCTTTTCACTTTCTTCTCCAATATTCAAAAGACCCACTTTGGGTGAGTCAACTTTGTACAACATGGAATAAAGTAAGTTACCAAGGAGTGCAAACTTTTCTAAATGTTCAGGTTTACAGTCCGCATTCGCACCAACATCCAACAAAAGACCAGGGTTCATATTGACACGGGGAATAGCAGCGGTTAAACAAGGCCTGTCGCATCCGTCTACCAATTTCAAATATTGAATAGAACCAACCAACATAGCACCCGTATTACCGGCACTAATGAAAGCATCAATTTTACCTTGAGCTAAATGCAAGAATCCTTGCGCAATACTAGAATTCGGTTTTGAAACCAAGGCTTTAACCGGGTGTTCTGCCATTTCAATGACATCCGGCGTATCTACAATAGTAAAAATTTGGGAATCGATACCTTCACTCTCACAAACACGCAAAACTTCGAGACTAGAACCAAAAAGAACTAGTTCTACGCCGTTCAACGCCTTTGCGGCCAATGAGGCACCTTTGACGGCTTCTAATGGGGCGTAATCCCCACCCATGGCGTCAATACCGATTCTCATTTTAGCTATCGTTGCGACCCTTCATTACCTTCTGGCCGCGGTACATTCCTGTTTCGAGATTTACACGATGGTACAATGAAACATCACCAGTTACTGGATCAGCAATCATTGGACGGACTTCAATTTTGTCATGGGTACGACGTTTGTCGCGACGGGTTTTGGATATTTTTCGTTTAGGATGTGCCATTTCCTTGGTTATTTGTTTTTTAGTTGTTTCAATTTCTCCCAGCGAGCATCCACAACTTCATCTGTTGTTTCTCCGCTGAGCGTATTTAGTTTCTGAATCATTGCCTGGTCACAGGGCTTAATCTCCAAATCATCGCAATTCCTAATCATAGGCAAAGCCAATAAACTTGTTTCATAAACGGGGCGAGCGATACTCAATTCAAAATCATGAGGACGTAAGTAGATCAACTCTACTCCCTCATCTTCATGATCCACATCAACAGTTTCGTGACTATCCAATTTAACGATCAACAAATATTTCGTAGAAATCCCCAAAGGAATATCCACCAAACAACGATGACAGTCAACAGTCATGCTACCATGTATGTCGAGGTGACAATGCATCCAGTTAACATTCTTGTCAACCAAAACTTGCACTTCCACATCGGCTTTATGTACCTCAGCACTCCCCAACTCTTCAAAGAACGTTTCGTCAACTCGGAAGTTAAACGCGTGTTTGCCATCTTTTAATTTGACAAACTCAATGATTAGATCTTCCGCTTTATCGAACATCGCTACTAAAACGAACGGCAAAAATAGGCAATTTTATAGGAAAATCAAAGGAATCCTATGAATTAATTGAAATGATTGCCAATTAGCAAAGCACAAAAAAAATCCCGAAGTTGCCTTCGGGATTTTTAAAATATCAATTATGTAAGATTAATACTCCCACAAATCATGTTCAAAGATGAACAAGTCGTTCTTGATTTCTTCTGCACGAAGCAATGAAGCCAAACCATCTTGCTTAAACTCAGACTTTTGATTAATGTATCTATCATCCCACTCCGATGTTTTAACGATATAGCTATCGAATAACCGGTGATGATTGATATGCTGATCCCAGTTCAAACGCATTGCATCATTGTATCTATTGAACACCTCAGCTTTGGCTAAAGTTGGTCTACAATCATCCATTTTTAACCAGAAAGGTTTCACGTCATATGATTGACCCATGATCATTTTAGGCTGAATTGGAGCGATACCAATGATAATCGGCTTCAATTCACCATGCTTATAATCAAAAACCCAATCTTCCATGATTTCAAACTTCTGAATCAAATCCCAGCTAAAGTATTCAGGAAAAGATGTATCAACCAAATCCGTAGGATCATCAGATCCTGGACGTTGCTTTGAAGTTGTGATAATCTCAGAAGTAGAACGAATAATATCTTCTGGCGTCATTATACGATTAAAAGAATCGGTAGCATAAGCACGCAACAAACCTTTGGTACCAAATTCCCAGAAAACTTGAGAAATAGGATTCTTTGGCCATGTCCAAGAACGATTCATCTTTTGACGCAAGTCAATCACACGCCATACACGCTTACGGAATTTAACATCCGCATTACGCAAATATGGACGAGGCATAACAATACCCTGCAAGTTGCGAATATTGGTATCCTGATTCACATATTCAGGCTCATAATGAGGCACCGTTGGGTCATCGTAGTGTGTTCCAATTGTAGGAATCACAATTTCAACATCCTTTTTGGGCTCACCAGTTGCTTCTGAAGGCGCGGGTGAAGATGGCGATGCTGGTGTTTTACCACCTTTAGCTGCAGGCTCTGGTGTAGAACCCCAACCGCCACCCCAGTCTTGCGCTTGCAAACCAGCTGCCGTGAATAATGCGAATGTGAATAAAATGCGTTTCATAGTTGTTTCTTTTATTGAACTGCGCCACCCACGTTATCCAAGAATTTCGGGGTTTTGTCTGGTCCGATTACTTTAATTTGGTCAAACTGAATCAAATCACCAGGTCCAAGCATTTTTAAGAATGCTGAAATTGGAGATAAAGATGCGCCATTAGCCGTCATGATTTTGGGTCCGTTGGTACGGCGTCCGATACATGTAAAACGATAAGACAATACATCGTATTTAACACCGTCATATACGAAGTTATCCAAAGCCGCAACCGCATTCGCTTGAACTTTCAATGCAGACAAAGAAATTGGTCCGCTAAATCCAACACTACCCGCTTTAAATACTGGACGAGGAACGTTACGAATTTTGAATTTCTTATCACCCATAGATACGGTACGACCATCAGGCAACTTTGCAGTTACTTTGATCAAACACTCGTTACCATTACGCACAGGAACCAAAGCGTTGAATTGACCAGGTTTAGCAGCGCGAAGATTCACACCTCCACCAACAACAGATACAGTTACATTTTTAGGATCTACACCGCCTACAGATACAGATATCGGGTTAGGCAAACCTACGTATAATACATTTAACTCATCAGCAGAAATCGCAGCTTGTGGAGCAAATACACTATACTCAGCTTCAGTCTCGTAGTTGTCTGATCCACCACCATTAGGCTTAGGAACCTGAATTCCAACTTTGTACTTCTGAGAACCAGGAGATGCACTAGTCACTTTGTATTTTCCAACTCCGTCAACTACTTCAATGGGGCGACCGTTCACAGTCACAATCATTTGAGCCTTAGAGTTATAAGCAGCCAACAAAATATTAGCTTCATACGTCTGATTTGTCAATACCGCCGAAGTAGATGCAGAAACAACTGGAATCAACTTGTCGAATTTGTAATCCGCAGCATTCACTGATTCAGCCAAGGCTTGCATAACTTCTGCTTCCATAGAACGTGAATCATTTTCTACCTTACTCAACATGGCAAATACACCAGCCAAAGGAGAATGCTCTAAATACATTGATACCCAAGACTGCTCTGTTCCGCTAGAATTGGTAGTATTATTGGCATACAATGAAGTTTTTTCTTCGATTGCCTTCATACGCTCCAATAACATTTTCTTTGTTTCAGGAGAAGCAGCCAAAACTGGATCATTTGATGCTTTCTTCATAACATTCAACATCTCAATACGAGCCTTATTGATTGCATCTTGAAGCTCAGTACCATTTTTTCCTTCGTTTTCAACCATGAAATAGTTACCATGTACTTCCATATTATCACCCTGAGCCAATTCTGCAACCCCACCTTTAACCAACATGGCTTCAGGCTCTTGCTTACGACCCATCTTTGGATCTTTTTGATCACCAGAACGAAGTAACAATTCATTTTTGATACCATTCAAACGATCAATCAAAGTCTTACTCATGACTTGTACTTGATTACAGTATGAAACCGCAGCAGCAGCAGCTTTGTTTTCAGCGGCAGTTTTTACCAATGAACCCAATACTGCACTGTTCTTTTGAACAATGTTTTTTGTAGAATTATCCAAAGAGTTTTCAATCAAGTTAAACGCCTTGATGATTTCTTTAGATACGTTAAGTGCCAAAAGCGCTGTCAACACGAGGTACATCATGTTGATCATCTTCTGACGTGCGGATACTTTACCACCTGCCATTATCTATATCTCCTTTTTAAATTGGGTTAGATAAATGGATTAGGCTTTGCTAGCGCCCATAGCGCTCAACATATTACCGTAAATTGAATTCAAATTGCTCAAATTGCGATTCAACTTAGACAACTCACCAGCAAATTCAGCAGTAGCTGCCTCAGTTGAATTGATGTTTGTCAAAGCACCCTGCAAACCAGCAGAGAAATTACCCATCGAATCAGATACCATAGCCGTACTATCGGCAATTGAATTCATGTTTTTAGCCGCTTTAGAAGCACTTTCAGCATACTCTGTCGTAGCAACTGCTGCATTCGACAAAGTACCCATATCTTTTACGTTGTTGCTCAAAGCAGACAAACCGTTTCCTAAACTTTCGATCAATTCTGGACCAATCTTAGCTTGAGCCAACATATTATCCAATTGCTGAGTAACAGTTCCACTTGAAGACTTCTTTTTTGATTCAGTTGGGTCACCACCAGCCAATTCAGGGTAAACCAATGACCAATCTGGATCCATATGTACGGGTTCGAATGAAGAAATTACGAAAATCGCGGCTTCAGTCAATAGACCCACCGACAACATAATGTCCGCACCTTTCAAGTGCAAAATTTTAAACAATGCCCCCACGATTACTACCGCAGCACCCATACCATAAACGAAGTTCATAGTAGTTTTAAACTTTTTTGTCTCAAAGAAACTTTTGTTGCTCATATTTATTTTTGTTATAGTTAGTTGAATGGTTAACGAATCAAAATTGAATTTATTCTAAATTTTATTTACGGTCTGTGTTTGAACGACCAATGTAAGTTTGAACACAACGGAAACCTACATAAGATTTACTCGTGTCCTGGTATTCGAAGGTTCTAGCACCATTTTCGATGAAGTAAGCAACATCCTTCCAAGATCCACCGCGGATTACTTTGCGTTTTTCATTGATTGGAATATCTTTTACCTGACGTGTGCCTTCTTTACCTCTTTCCTTGATGAATTTATATGATTCACCATTTAAATCATGAGCAAAAGCATTGTTAGCCTCATCCCATGAAGTACGTGTCCATTCAGAAACGTTACCCGACATATTGTACAAACCAAAATCATTAGGGAAGTAACTGTCTACACGAACGGGATAAACACCACCATCTACACCATAGTTACCACGCAATGGCTTGAAGTTCGCCAACATACAACCCTTGCTGTTTCTAGCATAAGGTCCGCCCCATGGATATTTGTTACCGATACGACCTCCACGAGCAGCATACTCCCACTCATATTCAGTTGGTAAACGGAAATCGTGCGTATTTGGCAGATAACCGTTCATTTCCCAATAAGCTGTTTTACGATCGGTTCTCCAACGACAAAAAGCATACGCTTGATGCCATGAAACACCGACAACTGGATATTCATCATATTTTGGGTGGTGGAAATACACCTGTGCCATTGGCTCATTATATGAATAGGTGAAATCACGTACCCAACACAATGTATCTGGGTAAACCAAAACATCCTCTGTGCGCATGAATTTACTACGATCCATTGGATTGTATTTATCGCGATCCTGGTTCGCCGCTGCATCAAAATCTGTCCACATGAAGTGGTAAATCAATTTACGCGTATCAATTTGGTGCTTTCCTTGGAAACGCTCATCTCCTTGATACCACATATCAGCCAATTCCTCCTTATGCTTCAACCAATCCACTTCGCGATAAGGGTTAATCAAACGATTGCCCTCCTCATCTTCTGGGAAGTAATATTCATCATCATCACACATGATTCTAGCCAATGAATCGATTACATAATTCACAAACTGGCGGTATTCGTTGTTTGTGATCTCTGTTTCGTCCATCCAGAAACCTGTTATAGTCATCTGTTTGTTTGGCTCCAAGTAGGAATTGAATACATCCTGCCCCCCTTGTCCTGTGTGAAAAGTTCCTGATTTCACATACACCATTCCCGGAGGCTGGGGGTGAAACCAAGGTCGTCTGCCTAAAACACCGGTCAAATCACCGGTATCGGCTGGTCCGCATGCATAGACCATTACAGAAGCTACGATCGCAGCCCTGCGTAAGGTTCGATTGCCCAAGAAATTCAAAGCTTTCTTAGCGAACTCGTTGTTTGTGAAGAGACTCATCACTGTATTTTTCATTATGCAGTTTTGATATTGCGTATTGTTTCTAAGATTGCAAAAATAAAGTTCTATTTGAATAAATCAACATTTTATTTATTTTCGGTATCTATGAAACGACAAAATCGAATGTTTATTTTATGTGGATAAATATTTTTTTAATTAATCCCATTCAGGTGAACGTTCCATGTAACGTGGGTGACGGAATACACGAACTGGCCTTTCAGGAACCGTAAACATAAAGCAGTAATTCACTTGCAACTCATGCGAACCCGCAGAATTACGTAAAATGTTATTCACTGTTAAGTCGTAAGAATATCCAACGCGAAGCTTCTGATCGCTCATCGGACCATTGCCCAACAACGGAGGATAATAACCCAAGATAAAGGAAACTGATTCCGCACCATATCCATAGACACGAATATTCGCACCTCCAGCAAATAAGCTGTTCCAAGTGACCAAACCCTGTAAATCCAACTGAGGCTTAACCAATCCCCCTACGCTCATTGCAGTTTTTATCAAAAACGCAGGATCCAATGTCAATGAAGGGTTGCCCATGAAGTTATTCTTTTTGTATCCCCCTACTATGTATAGGTGGCGATTTGTTGTGACATTTATC
>CAJBVU010000315.1 GCA_903959115.1 uncultured Bacteroidota bacterium | reverse complement strand
TTCCCCTTGAGCCCCAGGATCCAGCGTCAGCCGCCGCAATGTTCTATTCAAGTCCTGAATCGACTGCCACTGAAACCGCAGATGTCTGTTCGAACAATCCGGATGCGCCACCAAGCTCGGCTCAAAAATGAAGATCACCCTGTAAGGCAATCCCGATGCCTCCGCCTCTGCCAACGGCGCATGATCGCAGGTACGCAAGTCGCGCTTGATCCAAACAATCTGCATTGGGGGTTTATCCACCGCACCTTCCAACTTATCCCCTGACACTTCTAGCGATGGCAAACCACCCAATTCCGTGGCTCGAGAAATATGAGATTCTTGGGTGGTCATCTGATAGTTTAATATCCGCGAACGTCTTTATATTCTTTTCGTAGCGATTTCTCTACTTTTTTCCAATAGGAGAAGAACGAAGAAAATTCACCCTCAACCTCCGGCGCCAACCAATCCCGCGGGATTTCAGTACCCTGATAATATTGGTTTAACGGATGTTCTTGGTAGATAATTTCCACCGACCCACTTGCCCGCAACGCAGAGTACAATTCCTCAAACTCACCCACAAATACTTGCACATTGGGGATTTCCATCGCCAGCGAAAGCATAAAATCCACACAATGCGAGGCGATGGGATATTTGGCAAACACACTGGGCTCGAGCAACAAAATCGGGGAGCCCGACTGAGATGCCACAAACTCCGCACTGAGCTGATAGTAGTTACATATCACAACACTTTGATCATTGGATCTACTGATGGCATCCCAAATCGGCAGTCCTTTGTCGGCCACTGCTGCTATCAATGCTTCCGACGTACAATCATCAAACGGCAATACTTCCTGAGCATCCAATGTGGGCTTCAATACTTCCGGCACCGGAGCCTCGGTGAGTTGTTCGTATTCTACATCGAGGTAGGTCCCGCGCTGTTGGGTATTCGTATACCTGTTGATATTCTCTTGGTTGGCGATGTATTTTTTGTTCGAAAATGTGCCGGCAACCCACTGCCAAGAAAGGGCATTGGAACCCCAATCACCATCGAGCAAATGGGCATACATCCATTGGGCGGGCAATTTCCAGTGGGCGCCGGCCAAGTTACAACTAAGAAACGCCGTGTACATCCGCTGGTGGTTGTGCATATATCCAGACGATACCAATCGCTGGATGCCAACGTCGATCCCTTCAATGCCCGCGTTTCCCGCCGCGATCGCGGCGGGAAACGCGGTGTGTTTAACCCCTTGCTGATCACCCCTAATGTCAGTATTTATCCCATCGCCCAATCCCATCCAAACCCGCTGAAAAAAATCGCGCCACGCCAACTGCTGCACAAACCCAAACATCTCCTCAAAACTGTGTCCCCTAGCCAACAAATACGCCCAAACTATACGTGTAGAAATCACCCCGCGCGATACGTACGGGCCCAATTCACTCACACTCCCCGATACATAATTGCGTGTCTTCCCATATCGCTTCACATCAATCGCCGCGAGCAATGCCTGCACTTTTTCTGTATGACTCATCGCTTGCTGATCTTGTTGTTGGAAATCGACTTCTGCCTACTGCAATGAAACCGCTGCACCGCCTCGTTGCGCAACTTCTGGTGCTTGATACTCACCCCACTATTCACCCGCTTGCGCCACAAATTGAAACTGCTTCGCTTCAACTGCTTGCGCATCAATGCAATGACCTGCGCCTCCGAATACCCAAACTGCGCCTTGATCGCATCAAACGGCGTTCTGTCC
>CAJBVU010000314.1 GCA_903959115.1 uncultured Bacteroidota bacterium | reverse complement strand
CGGGGCCTTCCTTTTATACCATAATAATTTGCCCTTACGGCATATCTATTTAGCTCAATCCAGTAATAATCCCGTCTTTCACATCCATTCCCATCGCAGCTGGCTCCTTAGGAAGGCCTGGCATGCGCATGATGTCTCCGGCTACGGCGACAACAAATCTTGCTCCTGCATTCACGATCAATTTTTGAATGGTGATATTGAAGTTGGTTGCACTACCTACTTGCTTGGCATTTTCGGTGAATGAAAACTGAGTTTTAGCAATACATACCGGCCAATTGTTGGCACCCAACGCATCGATTTCCTTCAAGCTTTTCTTTGCCGCTTCAGACATGATCGCAGCGTTTCCACCGTACACCTTTTGAACGATTTTGTTCAACTTATCAGCCACGGAATCCGTCAATTCGTAGGTGTGATTGATTGGTTTACTTGGGTATTTCTCTACGATTTCAACCACCTTGCGAGCCAAATCAGCTGCGCCTTCGCCACCTTTAGCAAATCCTTGGTTTTCGGCGTAGTGCGCATTTTGCGCTGAACACCATCCTGAAATCATTTGCAATTCATCTTCGGTATCAAAATGGAAGCGGTTCAACGCTACAACAACGGTCTGACCGAATTGCTGGAGGTTATTTACATGTCGTTCCAAGTTCAATAATCCCTTTTCCAAGGCCTCTTTGTTTGGCAATTTGATTTCCTTTTCTGGACAGCCACCATGAAGCTTCAAGCTCTGGGTTGTGGTGACCAAAACAGTTGCGGCTGGAGTGATTCCGGCAGCTCTGCATTTGATATTTAAAAATTTCTCAGCGCCCAAGTCAGATCCAAAACCCGCTTCGGTAACTGCGTATTCGCCATATTGCAATGCAGCCCATGTCGCCATGATACTGTTACAACCGTGTGCGATATTTGCAAATGGTCCGCCATGAACAAACGCAGCACCGCCTTCTAAGGTTTGAACCAAGTTTGGCTTGATTGCGTCTTTCAACAAAATCAGAATTGCACCCGTTGCACCCAAATCTTTCATGGTGAAAGGAGCGCCATCGTACTTATAACCCAATAAAATGGAGTCGATGCGATTGCGTAAGTCTTCCAAACTTGTGCTTAGGCATAAAATCGCCATAATTTCAGAAGCTGGAGTGATATCGAATCCAGTTTCGGTTGGAATGCCATTGGCCGATCCGCCCATGCCAGAATTGATCATACGCAAACTGCGATCGTTGACGTCCATCACACGGCGCCATAAAATTCGCTTTAATCCGTTTGGTGTGCCTTGGTTATTATAGTGGTAGTTATCGAGCAACGCGGCAATGGTGTTATTTGCCGAAGTGATTGCGTGAAAATCGCCTGTGAAGTGCAAGTTGATGTCTTCCATAGGCAGTACTTGTGAGTATCCACCGCCAGCGGCACCACCTTTCATTCCAAAACAAGGTCCGAGTGAGGGTTCGCGCAGAGCGACGATTGCTTTTTTGCCGATATGATTTAAACCTTGGGCCAATGCCACAGAAGTGGTTGTTTTACCGCTACCGCTTTTATTGGGCGTGGTGGCAGTTACCAAGATTAGTTTGCCTTGGCTGATTTGCAACTGATTGGGAACAAAATCGACCTTGGCCTTGTATTTTCCGTATTGTTCTAAAATTTCTGGATCAACGTTATTGTCTGTTGCAATCGCTTCGATGCGCTTCAGCTGTGCCTGTTGGGCAATTTCAATGTCTGTGAGCATAGTGTTTTGTGCGGTAAATATAAGAAAACATTGCGATGAACTAGTTTTGAGACCATGAATTTTGTAATTGTTTGTTTGAGGTTATTTAATTGTTACGCAATTTTAGATATGCTAAAGCACAGGTGATATTATAGTTATATAAATGCAAACTTTTGTTGACTCAACGGAAATTTTACTGGCCTTGATTTGTAGTTAATACTATGAAAAAAATTACATTTATCGCACTCCTTGCTGCAACGAGTGCATTGTCGGCTCAAGTCATCGAAAAGGTGAACTATGTGGGTGCATTGCACCGTGATGCTTCTAAGGATTGGACCAAAGGTTGGACCGAGTGGAATCCAAAGAATGCAAGTTATGCTTCGGTTACAGATACTGTAACATTGAACGATGCGAGTAGCATTAAGAAAATTTCTACCACTGTTACCTTAGACGCAAAAACTGTGTATTTATTGAAAAGTATGTTGGTAGTAGAAAGCGGTGGAAAGTTGGTGATCCCTGCGGGTACTGTGATTCGCGGTGAGGCCAATTTGGCTGCAACTCCCAAGAATTATGCAACGATTGTTGTTGAGCGTGGTGGTATGATTGATATCCAAGGAACTAACACCAAGCCAGTTGTAATGACTTCTAGCAAGGCTGCTGGATTTAGAGATCGCGGTGACTGGGGTGGTTTGGTGATTTGCGGTAAGGCCGTAAACAACCAAGGTTCTGATGTTCAGTTGGAAGGTTTCAACAACGTATCTGTAAATAACGCATTGGGTAAGTTTGGTGGTAACGATGATAAGGACAATTCTGGTAGCATCAAATATGTACGTATTGAATTTGCAGGTTTGGCTTTCGAACCCAACAAAGAAGTAAACTCATTAACCATGGGTTCTGTGGGGTCAGCGACAACCATCGAAGGTGTACAAACTTCTTTCGGTAACGATGATGCTTTTGAGTGGTTTGGTGGAACTGTAAACTGTAAGAAAATCGTATCGTACAAAACTACGGATGACGATTTCGATACGGATTTTGGTTATCGTGGAACGGTGCAATTTGGTATTGCTGTTCGCGACACCAGTTACTTTGATTTGTCTTGGAATGCGACTTCAGGTGCATCTACATCTGAAACTTTTGAAAGCGATAACGATGCGGCCGGTTCTGGCAAAACGCCTTACACTGCTGCTGTTTTCTCAAACATTACCTGTGTTGGTCCAGTATCATTGGATAAAACTTACAACGACTTAACTGCAACTCAAAAAGGTGCTTTCCGTCGTGGTGCGCGTATCCGTCGTAACAGCCGTTTGAGCATCGTGAACTCTATATTTATTGGATACCGTAACTTTATTATGTTTGACGGTGACAGTACCATCGTTGCTGCTGGTGTGAAGTCTAGCACTATCAGTGAAAAGGGTAACTTGTTCCGCAATAACTACATCGCAAATACTGCTGCTGCTGCTGCCTCTGGTTCAACGAATACGGGCCTTGCCGAAGTGGATTCTAAAAATACACCATCTGCATTGGACGCTTGGATCAAGTTGAGTGGTAATGCGAACATGGTTGATAAAGCCAAGTACAGCACTGGTTTGATTTTGGTTGATCCTAAAAATTCTACCGCTCCTGACTTTAGGCCTGTTAGTGGCAATGCTGATTTGATTGGTAGCAGTGATTATTCTGCAACTTTGTTGAACAACATTGGAACCTACGCTGCATGTGATAACATTTCTACTGATGCGGCTTCAGTTACCGTGAAATCTGGTAATGACGCTTCTTTTTTCGTAACTTATCCTGATATCGATGCAACTTACAATTGGCAGTTGAATAAAGGTGCCGGTTTTGCTTCTGTTACTAACGGATTAAAATACGCAGGTGCCAATAACGACAGTTTGACTGTGAAGTCTGTAACTATGAGCAACAATGGTGAATTGTATCGTTGTTTGGTTAACACTCGTTGGTGCAAGGACACAAGTGCTACAGCGAAATTGACCACTTTGTTCAAGGCTTGTACTTTGATTACTACCCAGCCTAGCAATGCAAATCAAACCATTGGTTCAGACGCGAAATTCTCTGTAGCCGTGAACGACACTGCTGCTAAGTTTGCATGGCACACTGATTTGGATTTGGGTATGCAACAATTGCCTGCAGCAAACGCCAAATACGTGGGTGCTAATACCAAGAATTTGACAGTGAAATCTGTTGCCTTGAAGAACCACCAACAATCGGTGAAGGTGATCGCTTTTACAAACGTATGCATCGATACTTCAAACACTGTAAAGATTGCTATCGTTGATTCTTGTATCGCTTTCAAGAGCGTGAAGGTAACCGATACATTGTTGGTGCGTTTCTCTGTAAAAGTGAGCAGCTTGGACAAAGGTCAGTTGATCAAAGTCTATCCTAATCCAGCGCAAAATCAATTGACAATCGACAATGGTAACTACAGCGACTTCGCTGGTTACACTGTAAATATTTACAACAGTGTAGGTGCCGTTGTTTATACACAAGCCATCAATCAGCAGGTATATACCATTGATTTGAAATCATGGTCTTCTGTAGGTGTATATCGCATGGAATTGACTGATAAGTCAAGTACCAAAATTGCGGTGAAAACAATCGTATTGAACTAATCTAGTTTAATTATTCACAACTGGGGCACCGTTAGGTGCCCTTTTTGTTTTAATGGATATGTGTTGATTTTGGTGTTGTCGGTTGAATATCAACTCTTTGATTTGCGTATCGTTTAGCGAAACGAAACTATGGCTTTTCCAAGGGTTGCCACTTCTGCAGAAGCGGTTTGGTTGGCCTGAATAAATTCGGCATTGGTTGCAGCGCCTGCCATGATGTACATGCCCTTTTTAATGGGTTCTCCGTATTTTGCTGCCAAGCGGGTGGCGGCGGCGAGACTTTTCCAAGGGTTGTTCATGATGTCGTTGGAGGATCCTTCTGCCACGGTGTTTTCATCAATGCGTAATTGCATGTTCAGGTTGTTGAGCGATTCGGTCACGGCCATCCAGTCGCCTACTGTAAATCCGATCGATGAGCAGTTGTCGGCCACCACATCCTCCAAGGAAAACTTGAAATTTTGGTATCTAGAGTCAATAATTTCGATGGCGGCGGCTACGGCATCAACGTATTCGATTACTTCGGTTTCATTGAGTTCGCCGGTGATGTCTTTTGCAATTCTAAAACAGATTTCGGGTTCCACGCGGGGGTGTATGTATTGACTTCTTGCGGTAGTGTTGTTGTTTGGAATTAGCATCGACGAGGTAAGCCGTCCCCAGATTAAATCGTGCACACCCATCTGCTGCATTTTGGCTTCGGAAGTGAATCCCATTTTCAGTCCGATGAGGGTTTCGCCTTCTTTAATTCGGAGGTCGATGAGTTCTTTTTGCACTTCATAGGCTTGGTCGAGCGTAAGGTTTTGCGCTAGACTAATTTGCGTGATTGGCTTGGCTTGATGCGCTGCTTGGTGAAGTGATTGTGCAATTTCTTTGATGTTGGCCATGGGTTTGCTGATGTTGCAAAGTTAGGATGAAAATGTTGTGTTACCTTTGAAGAATGATTTCACAAGAAGTGATTGAAGCAGCCGCTGCGCGGCTGCGTAATGCTCAAGAAGCCGGTTTACCCTGCGCTCCAGTTAGGGAATTGATTGGTGATAGTGATATTGCCGCGGCCTATGCGGTGCAACAAATCAACAATGATTTGAGAGTTGCTGATGGCGGACGTGTGGTGGGTTTGAAAATCGGATTGACATCCCTAGCGGTGCAGAAGCAGTTGGGTGTGGATCAGCCTGATTTTGGTCTGTTGTTTGCCGATACCGAGGTAAAAAATGGTGGAGGCGTAATTGCGTCTACAATATTGCAACCCAAAGCGGAAGCGGAAATTGCCTTTGTAATGAAGCACGATTTGGTGGGCGAAATCACAGAGGAAACCGCAATGGATGCGATTGATTACGTGGTTGGCGCAATCGAAATTGTGGGGTCACGCGTGCTAAATTGGGATATTAGAATTACAGATACGGTGGCCGATAATGCCAGTGCAAGTCATTTCGTATTGGGCGATGTTCGCCAGTATGTTAACCAGTTGGATTTGGCGGCGGTAAAAATGCAGTTGCACAAAAATGGCGACTTGGTTTCTGAAGGTGTGGGTGCGGCTTGTTTGGGAAGTCCATTGAAAGCGTTAGTTTGGCTAGCCCAGACATTCGCTGATTTGGGAACGCCGTTAAAGGCGGGTGATATTGTATTGAGTGGGGCATTGGGTCCGATGTGCGCCGGCGAAGCCGGCGACACCTTCGCAGCAAGCATCGACGGGTTTGGCACGGTATCGTTTACTTTTGAATAACAATCCAAACTTAGTAATGTCGTTTGGATTTGATGAATTGATTAGAATTATATGAATAAAATCAAAGTAGCCATCATTGGCTCAGGGAATATTGGGACCGATTTGATGATTAAGGTCATGCGAACCGCAAAGCACCTAGAAATGGGCGTTTTTGTGGGAATCGACCCCAACAGCGATGGTCTAGCCCGGGCAGAGCGAATGGGCGTGGCAATCACCCACGAAGGAATTGATGGGTTGTTAAATCATCCTTTGTGGCCCGAAATCGGGTTTGTATTCGATGCAACTTCGGCCAAAGCCCACGTATATAATTACGATAAGATTAAGGCATTTGAAGGCAAACGTGTGATAGATTTAACTCCTGCCGCAATTGGTCCGTTCATGGTCCCTCCAGTGAATTTTGATTCGCTTGCAGATGTACCAAACGTGAATATGGTAACCTGTGGCGGTCAAGCAACGATCCCGATGGTGGCGGCGGTAAATCGTGTTGCCAAAGTACATTACGGAGAAATTGTCGCCAGCATCGCATCAAAAAGTGCGGGTCCGGGGACTAGGGCCAACATCGACGAATTTACCGAGACAACAGCCCATGCCATCGAGCAAGTGGGTGGGGCAACCAAAGGCAAAGCCATTATCGTCCTGAATCCTGCCGAACCGCCGTTGGTGATGCGTGATACCGTGTTTACTTTGAGCGAACTCGCCGATACAAAAGCCATCGAACAGAGCATCGATAAGATGGTGGCCGAAGTACAACAATATGTACCGGGCTATCGATTGCATCAAGAGGTGCAGTTCGAAATTATATCGCCAGACCAAGCCGTTTTTATTGAAGGGTTGGGCAAGGTGAGTGGGTTGAAAACTACGGTGATGTTACAAGTTCGTGGGGCGGGACATTACTTGCCGGAATACGCGGGAAATTTGGACATAATGACAAGTGCTGCGCTGGCTACGGCTGAGAAAATGGCAGCCAATCAGAAAGGAGATATCGCATGAGAAAGGTTTATATTCAGGATGTTACGTTGAGGGATGGTCAGCATGCCATCAAGCATCAATACAGCAAGGCCAAGATGACGGAAATTGCGTTGGCGTTGGATGCGGCAAAAGTGGATGCCATTGAAATTGCGCATGGCGATGGTTTGGCGGGTGCGAGTTTTAACTACGGTTTCGGTGCACACACGGATTGGGAGTGGTTGGAAGGTATTGCGGGTCAGTTGAAGCATGCGAGGCTAACGACCTTGCTTTTGCCGGGAATCGGAACAATTGACGATCTAAAACGCGCCAGGGATTTGGGTGTTGAGAGTGTGAGAATTGCGACGCATTGTACCGAGGCGGATATCGCAGCGCAGCACATCGAAGCAGCCAAAAAACTTGGAATGGACGTCGGTGGATTCTTGATGATGGCGCACATGAACGAACCCAAAAAGTTGGCCGAGCAAGCGGTTTTGATGGAAAGTTATGGGGCAGATTGCGTTTACGTGACCGATAGCGCTGGTGCTTTGCTCATGAACGATGTCGCCGACCGAATGAAAGCTTTCAAGGATGCGTTAAAGCCGGAAACGGAAATCGGGATTCACTGTCATCATAATTTGAGCTTGGGCGTTGCAAATACTATTGTTGCCTTAGAGCATGGTGCTACGCGTTTGGATGCCTCTTTGGCTGGAATGGGTGCGGGGGCTGGAAATGCGCCTTTGGAGGTGTTGATTGCGGTGTTGAATCGTATGGGCGTGGCTCATAACAGTGATTTGTATGCTTTGATGGATGCGGCAGATGATTTGATTCGTCCGTTGCAGGTGCGTCCGGTGCGTGTGGATCGCGAAACCTTGAGTTTGGGTTATGCCGGTGTTTATTCGAGCTTTTTGTTGCATGCGGAAAGGGCTTCTGAGCGCTATGGGATCGATACCCGTAGTATTTTGGAGGAGCTGGGCAAGCGAAAAATGGTAGGCGGTCAGGAGGATATGATTGTCGATGTTGCCTTGGACATGCTTAAATCAAAGGGTCGTTAGGTGGTTTTTGTTGGTGAAGTAGTTGTTGTTCCAAGTGCTAAAACGACGAATATCGATTTTTTGCGGACGGAGTGATAGATTATGGGAACTTTGTGGAATAGTTTTTGATAACTGGGCCCTTGAACCTCTATAAATTTGTAAAAAATTATGAAACGTATTGTATTTATCGGCGGCTTAATGGCTGCGTTGTTGGTGGGAACCACTGGCTGCGGTATCAGTTCAAAGGACGCTTACCAGAAATCTAAATTGAGTGGCTTCGTTGCGGATCAAACCAAATTGTTGATCGATGAGAACAACATGAAGTTGGATAAGGGCGATGGCGGCATTGGAAAAGCGGTTGAAGAAACCAAGGTTAAAGTTGCTGCTATTGATGCCGATTTAACTAAGTCTAAGGCGGAAATTGCTGTATTGGAAGCGAAGTTGGAAGCGGTTGAGGCGTTGGAAAAAGAAAGCAAAGCTGAATTTGAACGGAGTAATGTGACTACAGTATTTTTTGCATTGAATTCTTCTCAGTTGACCAATGATGGCATGCAAGAATTGTATCGTTGGAAAGTAGGTGCGGATCGCAGTGCAACATCGTATGATTTCAACATTGTGGTTTATGCTTCTGCCGATAAAACCGGTTCTGAAACTGCCAACGCGAAATTGCGTG
This sequence comes from uncultured Bacteroidota bacterium, assembly GCA_903959115.1. Taxonomy (GTDB): domain Bacteria; phylum Bacteroidota; class Bacteroidia; order NS11-12g; family UBA955; genus UBA955. Next base: position 168 of record CAJBVU010000314.1, on the reverse strand, counting down.
AACGTCGTGCCAATGCGGTAAAGAATTTCATGTCGAATTCGTTGGGTGTTCCAGCGGCAAAAATTCAAATTGTAACTGCGCAACCTGCTTACACTGGAACCAATAATTTGGACCGTCGTGTAGTTGTGGGTGTTGTAGTGAAGTAATAACCTGTTTTTAATTTAAGTT
>CAJBVU010000313.1 GCA_903959115.1 uncultured Bacteroidota bacterium | reverse complement strand
TCAAAAAAGCTTTGTAATCATCAATGGCTGCTTGTCCTTTGGTAATGTAGTTTTTCCAAACGCCCACGGCACCCAATTGGGCAAAGCCGTACTCAATGTAATAGAATGGAACCTCAAAAATATGGAGCTGCTTATGCCAAGAATTTTCTAATGCAGATTCCAAGTTTGTGTAATCTACTTCGCCACTGCCAAAACGTGTGCATAGTTCCATCCATTTGGCCGTTCTTTCGTCTGTGGTGTGGGTTGGGTTTTCATATATCCAGTGCTGAAAAGCGTCCACTTGTGCAATCCAAGGCAAGGTCCCGAGAATTCCTTCCAGCTGCTCACTTTTCGCCCGGTTTAACAATTGAGAATCATCGAAATAAGCATCCCAAGTATTCATCGTTAGCAATTCCATGCTCATGCTGGCTAACTCGGCTACTTCACTCGGAGTATTCTTATAAGCGTTTAATGTCAACGGAGCCATTTCGAAACTATGAATCGCATGACCTGCTTCGTGGACCAAGGTTTCAACATCCCGGAGGTTTCCGCTTGCATTCATGAAAATAAAGGGCATGTTGGTTTTTGCCAAAGGATAGTTGTAACCGCCGGGTGCTTTTCCCAAACGAGAATCCAAGTCCAAGAGGTTGTGCGATTTCATCGTTTTGATGCATTCTCCAAAATAAGGGTCAACGCGTTCCAAACAATCTATTCCTTTGTCCAACAATTGGTCGCCGCCGGTGAAAGGTTTCAATGGCTCTCTGCCCAATGGATCCACTGCGGTATCCCAAGGTTTTAGAGATTCAAGCCCCATTTTTTCTTTCCGATCTAGCATCAAAGATTTGAGCATCGGCACAACGGCTGTTTCTACGCTGCGATGGAAATCTTTGCAAGCGTCTACGTCGTAATCATATCGGCCCATCGCCTTGAACATGTAATCCCGGAAATTGTTGAACCCCGCATTTACCGCCAATTGATGTCGAAGTTGAACCATCTTGTTGAACAACTCATTCAGTTTGTCAGTATCCTCCGCACGTCGTTTTTGCATCAAATGCCATACCTGCTCTCGTTTTTGACGGTCGGTTTGCATTAAAATGTTGCTGGCTTGCTGAAGAGTGATTGTTTGGCTATCCCATTCAATCGACATATTGCCTTGGATGGAGGAGTATTCTTGAGCGAGGGTAGCCAATTCGCTTTGCAGCGGAATGTTCTCTTCACGGAATATTTCTACAGCTCCTTTTAAACCTCTGAGATAAATCTCGTTTCCTTCATTGAGTTGGCGCAAGGATTCGGCAAAAGGAGAATCAACAATTTTACGATTCAACAAATCTTCCATCGGTGATAGATGGGGCTGGATTTCCTGAACAAAAGTAAGATACGATGTTTCATGATCTTTGTTTTGCGTATCGCAGGTCATTTTGATATAGCGCCAAGCCATATCTTCAGACAATGCACTTTCTAGGTCGCTAACATCTTGCAAGAATTGCTCAAAGTCTTGAGCAGTCTCAATGTTGCGATCTAGTAAGGAATCAAATAGAGGAATCACATCGTCTTTCGATTGAACGACGAAGGGGTTGGGGATGAAAGAAGAAGACATAAGGGACTTAGCTACCCATTTTGCGTGGGGTGGTAGTCTTTGATTTTGCGCCTGTTGCTGTTTTAGAAGGAACGATTTTCTTAGTAGCTACGGCTTTTTTTGCTTTTGCGTCGGTGGCTTTTGGCGCATCTGAGTCGGTACCTTCTTCAGCTAACTCTTCTTTGTCGAGGTTGGCCCAATCCAAATCAGTGGCTTTTAGCATTCCGTACCAAACGAACAATTTTTTCATGTCTGATGTGTAGACACGTTCGCGATCGTAGTTGGGGAGTGCCAAGGACATAAACGCTTTTACTTCGTCGTTGTCTGCTTTTGCATCGGGAACGGCTTTTCCAGATTCTTCCAAAGATTTGATGGTCATGAGGACATTGGCCAATTTAACTTCGGCGTCTTCGGTGAACATTGCGATATCGCTAAGGATGCTGATTCTCTGTCTAGGGTTGGTGCCGAAGCGCTTTCCGTCTGTGAGAGATTCAAGGATCAAACCATTTTTATTTCTTCCTAAAATTTTGTGCAATCCGGGCATTCCCGTTACCGATACAACGTCTTTCAATTCCATAAGAATACAAATTTCGCCAAATGCGATTGAATAAACAAACTAAGCGGTGTGCTTGCGGGTATATACTTTTTGGAATTCTCTCAATAGCACGGCTTTGGACATATTTTCGGGGGTATTTCCGCCCATGTTTTTCACAAATCGGTATTGCTTTTCTGTTAGGTCTACCCGGTAAACAACCTTCATCCAGGTGCTGTTGTGTTGGGTTTGGAGTATTTCTATACAGTTCAGCAGTTCGGGAATCATGGATTCCAATGTGGGGTAAAAATCTTGACAATAGGTAAATCCCATAAGGCCAAAATCTTTTTCGATTTGATCTTTAACAGCCATCAACATCTCCTGGCTTTCAGAAGACGGTAAATCGGCGGTCCAATTGTTGGTGATTTCCTCCATGATGCTGATTAGTCCTTTTCCCATTTGTCAACGGCCGCAGTTGCGAGGCCATTGCCCAACACATTTGTCATTGATCTGCCCATGTCACAGAAATGATCGATGGGTAATATCAATGCGATGCCTTCGGCTGGAATATCGAACATCGCACAAGTGGCGGCCACCACAACCAGGGAAGCGCGCGGAACACCGGCAATGCCTTTGGAGGTTAGCATCAATACCAGTAACATCGTTAATTGTGTTCCTAAATCGAGGGGAATGCCATAGGCTTGTGCAATGAATATGGACGCAAAGGTCATGTACATCATCGAGCCATCGAGGTTAAAAGAATAACCTAGTGGAAGGATAAAGCTCACAATCTTTTTACGACAACCAAATTTTTCCAATTCTTCGGTGAGTTTTGGGAAAACCGCTTCACTTGAAGTCGTGCTGAAAGCTACCATTAATGGGTTTTTTAGGTGGTTTAGGAGGGTGCCCAATTGCTTGCGGAGTATTAAGTATCCAACGGCGAGCAATAGGATCCAAAGCAGGGTGAGGCCTACATAGAACGATGCCATATAATAGCCGTATACCTTAAGTATTCCGAGTCCTTTTGTGGCGATAATGGCAGTAATTCCACCAAAAACGCCGAGCGGTGCAAACCACATTACATAGCCCACAAGAATTAGGATTACTTTGCTTAAGTTATCTAGAAACTTAACGATGCTTTCGCCTTTTTCGCCGTATTGGGTAAGTGCAATTCCAAAGAAAATCGAAAAGACAACAATTTGAAGTATTTCGTTGTTAGCTAAGGCTTCAAATAGGCTTTTTGGGAAAAGGTGTTCGATGAAATGTTGAACCGAAAAACTCTGGGTTTTGCCAATCACATCGGCGGCGGCGGAGGTATCCAAAGCGTTGATGTTTAGGTGAAGTTCTTCCCCGGGTTTGAAGTAGTTTACAAGCATCAAGCCCAATAGCAAGGAGGCTAAGGACGCGCTAAAAAACCAAATCATGGAGCGACCTCCAACGCGACCAACTGCCTTTAAATTTCCCATTTTGGCGATGCCCACTATGAGTGTTGTGATTACCAACGGGGCAATGATCATTTGCACCAATCGCAAGAAAACGCCAGTAAGGATTTTGAAATACTGACCAATATGTTCGGAACGAACGATGTCTTTCAATACGCCCGAAGCATCCTTGATTTGAATGGTTTCGGGGAAGTAAATATGGATGATTTGGCCTGTGATGGCACCCAAAATCATGGCTGCAATGATGTACCAAGTAAGGTTTTGCTTTTGTTGACTCATGGTTACTGCAAGTATACATCAGGGAAGGGGAGAAAGGAAACGGGTTTTGGGGTTTCAAAGGTCAAAAAATCGTTGTAGGTTTGTGTTAATGATTGTTGTAACCGGAGCCGCAGGATTTATAGGGTCTGCCTTGTTGGGAGAGCTAGAGAGAATGGGCTATGGCGATTTGATTGCTGTGGATGATTTTTTTATCGAGGCTAAGTCGGCCAATTGCCAAAACAAGCGGATAACCCAGTTCGTGGAACGCAGTGAGTTTTTTGGCTGGTTATCACATAATTCCAAACGCATACAATTTATTTTTCACATCGGGGCACGCACCCGCACTGATGAATTTGATGAAGCAGTATTGCAACATCTGAATGTTGAATATTCGCAAAAAATTTGGCAAGCCTGCGTAGAACATAATATTCCATTGATCTATGCATCCTCTGCCGCCACTTATGGAGATGGTAACCAAGGGTTTTCAGACGAGCCAACTTTGCTAAATACTTTAAGGCCTTTAAATCCTTACGGAAATAGTAAACATCGCTTTGATTTGTGGGTCATGGAGCAGAAGAAAACGCCACCGTTTTGGGCTGGGTTCAAATTCTTTAATGTCTTTGGTCCCAATGAATATCACAAAGGTCGAATGGCTTCGGTGGTATTTCATGCCTATAATCAGATAAAAGAAACCGGACAGGTATCGCTCTTTAGTAGTCATAACAAGGATTTTGCCAATGGCGCTCAGGAGCGCGATTTTATCTATGTAAAGGATGTTGTTTCTGTGATGATGCATTTTTTGGTCCATCGCCAAAACAGTGGATTGTATAATTTGGGAACAGGCACATGTCGGACATTTGAAGATTTGGCGAATGCGGTTTTTGCAGCCATGGAATTGCCCTCAGAAATTCATTTCGTAGATATGCCATTAGACATTCGCGACAAATATCAATATCATACCCAAGCCAATATGGAACGTTTGGCGGCGGCAGGTTACAGATTGCCATTTACCCCTTTGGAGATCGCGGTGGATGATTACGTGAAGAATTATTTAATTTCCGGACAATATTTATAACAATTGAAGGTTTAATTTGAATCTATCCATTTGATAATGAATCGCTTTCAAAGAAATACGCTGCTTCTGATTTTAGGCGCCATGTTGGTTGCTGTGGGACAGGTATTTATGATTCGCGAGCAGAATTTGGGTGCTGAGAAAGGCCTGATGAACTTGTCGAACCGTATCGAAGAGTCGATGATCAATGCGCAGGCTTTGATTGCCCAGGTCGACGATTCCATTGATAAGAAGGAGCAGATGCTCGTGCATTCTACGCATTTGGAATGGGCAGGGTATGAGAAATTGTCTCAGACTTTGCAAACGCAAGGGGTTGACATGTTTGTGTTTGAGTTTGGACAGCCCGTTTTTTGGTCGACCCAGAATTTTCAGATCTCCCCAAATTTTGACAAACCGATAGAATTACAAAAGCAGGGTAATCTTTTTGTGGCGGTTTATCACAGGCAGCGCGACGGGAAGTCGTTTGCATATGTTTTGCCATTGATTGAGGCCAAGGAAATTTCGTATACCCAGAGCAGTGTTTTTCAGAATGCGAATGTGGTGGAATATTCCATTAGTAGAAATCCAGTGGAGAATTCTACCCCGGTGATTGTCCCTGACATGGAGTTGTTTTATTTGGTTGTTTCCAATTATCAGCATCCGTATTGGTTTGATATTCTCTTTTTGTTGGGCGCTTTGATGATTAGTTCGGCGGTGTTCGGAATGACCAAGTCTAGCAAGTTTCATTTGTTGGCGGTGGGTGGTTTGTTTGCAACTTGGCTTGGCATTTATTGGCTATTTTCTCACGGTTATACACTAGAGGCACTGCGTTATACACCGTTATTCTCACATGAATTGTTTTTTGCTTCTGACAGTGGCGGCGCATTGGGCGAATTGATGTTTATTACTGTCTTGGGCTTATTCGTGGTAAGTAGTTTGGTGCGATGGCTGGAGCAGTGGATTCAAAAATCAAATCAACCATTGGCAGGCTTTGTTCTTAGCAATTTGGCAATGCAAGCCAGTTTGTGGATGTTGGTATGGCTGTTGTTGAATGGCGTGAATTTGGTCCATTTGGGTCGGATCAATCTAGACTTCCAGCAGTTTCATAGACTCACACTATTTTCATTTATTGCCGTGGCTACGCTGGCGGTACAGTGGGTTGCATTTTATCGGATGAATGGTTTTGCTTGGAGCGTTTTACAGGTTCAGTCTACTTGGGTTGTTCGGTTGATTTCTCTCGCACAGGCTTTACCACCTTTGGTATTTGTTTATATCACACCAGATCTTACAGATATTTTCCCTTATTGGATGGGATTTATAGCCGCATGGATTGGGTTTGAATGGTGGATGAAGGACCGCAAAGATTGGTTGCGCGTGGTGCTTCGGGTTGTTTTTGCAGGGATTTTAGTGAGCAGCTTGTTCGCAAAAGAGTCGGCCATCAAAGAGAAAAGAACGCGCCGTTATTTGGCAGAAAATCTTTTACAGGGCACCGATATTGAAACCGCTGAGCGTTTGAAAAAGACGGAGTCTATGTTGTTGGTGGATAAGGGTATCGTAGATTATTACACCTGTACTGATGAAACCAAAGCGGAGTTCGAAAAGCGATTGCGTGAGCTATATTTTGGTCCATATTTGGCCGATTTTGAAGTCAATTTTTTGGATTTTAATTCCTTGGGTAAATCGTACCGACAAGAGAATTCTTACGACTATCCTGCTATTAGTCAGTTGTTTAAGGGTGAAGATTGTGTTCCGGTAACTACCAATTTCGTAAAGGTGAACAATTATAAACTCAAAGGCAGTTTTATAGGTCGTTTTGATGTGAGCTCCGCAGTAGGCTATCACGGTGTTTTCTTTGTGATTTTATCCCCTCGATTGTCGTCCATGGAAGGTCGACTGAGCGATTTGTTTAATCGGAATGTCTTGGAGCCTTTGTATGCGGACAATCAGTATAGTTTTGCCATTTACAATAACAATCGATTGAATTATTCTTATGGATCGGTGGATTATCCACTGGATAATCGTTGGCATGGAAAATTCAATGATTCTATGGCGGCGAATGACGGTGGCGGCAAGGGTTTCTTGTTAGCCGATGGTGTTAGTCATTTTGTGCTTACGGATGGCCTAAATAATACAGTGGTTTTGTCGCGGAGTCAGATCGATTTTATTGGGTCGATTACCGGATTTACGGTGTTGGGATTGGGTGGTATTTTGATCGTGATGCTCTATTATTTTGTGATTTGGTTGCGTCAGCGCGCGATTGTAATGGGCGATATTACAGGCAAAAAGTTAAAGTTGCTGAAGAATTTGCGCAGCAGGATGCCGATGGGAAATCAGGGAGAATTGTTCATCGCCAATCGTTTGCAACTTTATGTAACTTGGATGGTGTTTGCGACGTTTTTGGTGGTGTTGTTTGTGACGGTGAATTATTTCGTAAGGAATTATTCGGAGACGCAGAAGGACGGGTTGCGACAGAAGGCCAACGAAATCGCATCGAAGTTGAGCAGTAAGGTGAATATTGATGCGGTATACGATAAGTATCAAACGGGTTTGGTTTATGATTTGGCGGAGTATTACAATACGGATATCAATTTGTATCGTGCGGATGGGACTTTGTTGGTATCGACCAATGATCGTTTGATTGAAGAAAGCGTTCGCGGTCGGTTGATGAATCCATCTGTGTATCGCAAAATGTCGAATTTGGGTTCGTCTACCTCGCTCATCAATGAGAGTTTGGGCGATTTGGACTATATCTCTTCCTATACAGCTTTGTTGAACAAGGATTTGAAGGTAAAGGGGTATTTGAATTTGCCTTATTTCTCGAACCGTAAGGATTTGTATCGGGATATTTCGGAGTATGCGGTTACGATCATCAATTTGTTTGCATTGGTTTTTGCGATTATGATTGTGATTGCTTATTTGGTGGCTCAGCGGATTGCGTTGCCCTTGAATTTGATTCGGAAGCAGTTGGCATCGGTGAAGATTGGGGAGCGGAATCAGCCTTTGGATTGGGACAAGAACGATGAGATTGGTTTGTTGGTGAAGGAGTATAATAAGATGATTGTGGAGTTGGAGAACAGTTTGAATTTGTTGGCCGAGAGCGAACGTCAGGGAGCTTGGAGGGAGATGGCAAAACAGGTGGCGCATGAGATTAAAAATCCATTAACTCCGATGCGATTGTCGTTGCAGCATCTGCAGTTTTCATTGCAGCGCAATGATGAGAATTTGAAGGATAAGATTCAGAAGACCAGCGAATTGTTGATTCGTCAGATAGATTCATTGGCTCAGATGGCGGAGGAGTTTAGTTCGTTTGCCAAGATGCCAGAGCCCAAGTTGGAGCGCGTGAATTTGGTGCAGGTGGTTTCGGATGCGGTGTTGTTGTTGGGCAAGGAGAGTGACATGCCGATTGAGTGGAAGTTTGCCAAGGATTTGGTATATGTGCAAGCGGATCCATTGCAGTTGGGTAGGGTGTTTACCAATATTCTAAAGAATGCTATTCAGTCGATTCCGGAGGGAAGGACGGGTGAGATTGGGGCAAATTTGAAATTGGTGGGGAATCTGGTTGTGGTTGAGTTCAAGGATAACGGAAAGGGGATTCCCGAGACATTGCGGGAGAAGATATTCTCGCCGAATTTTTCTACGAAAAATTCGGGAATGGGTCTGGGGTTGGCGATTTCTAAAAAGATTGTAGAGCAGTTGGGTGGTCGGATTGCCTATAAGACCAAGGTGGGAGAGGGTACTACATTTACGATAGAGTTGCCGGTGGTTCAGGGCGACTAGGGTTGTCTTATTCGGGCCTGTATTTGAGGGCCAAATCTATTTGTGCGATGAGTTTTTTGAGGCCGGCGCGTTGCATGGCTGATTTTTTGAGTTGGGATTTTATTCGCGCCGGCTCAGCCAAGGCTTCATTCCATTGCGCATTGTCCCATCCGATCATTTCACGGGGTTCAAATCTAGGCTCTTGATTGGGTTGGGAGAATCTGTTCCAAGGGCATACATCCTGACAAATATCGCAGCCATAGGCCCACTGGTCGGTATTTGTGACGAGCGATTCGTCCTGAGTGGTAGTTGCCAAATCAACGCTGGGCCATGTTTTATCCTCTATAGTTAGGTAGGAGATACATCGATTGGAATCTATCACTTGGGGTTGGACGATGGCTTGGGTTGGACATGCATCAATACAGGCTGTACATTCCCCACAGTGGTCCGTTTGTGGTTTGTCGGGCTCAAGTTCAAGGTTGCAAATAATCTCTGCCAGAAAGAAAAAGCTACCCACGCCTTTTCGAAGTAATAAGCTGTTTTTCCCAATCCACCCTAGACCTGCGCGCTCTGCCCATTGTCGCTCCATCACTGGCGCACTGTCTACAAAGGCCCTGCCTTCAAACGCTGGATGCAAGGTTTTGATGCGATCGAGGAGTTTGAATAGTTTGTCTTTGATGACGTGGTGATAATCATCGCCCCAGGCATATTTGGCGATCAGGGGTTTGTTCTCCTTGAATTGAATTGATTTGTTTGGAGTATCGCTGTTAGAAGTGTTGCTGTTCTCCCCATTAGAGTTGTGGTCTTCAGTGCGATTCGTGTTTTCCTTCGTAATTTCAGGATAGTAATTGAACGCCAAGCTGATCACGGATTTTGATCCGGGTACCAACAGGGTGGGGTCGAGGCGCATTTCTCGATGGTTCTCCATGTATTGCATGTTGCCATGAAATCCATTGGCAAGCCATTGGTCGAGGTTGCTTTTTTCGCGATCAAGTTTCTCTGCTTTGGCGAACCCACAGGCCAAAAAGCCCAATTCTTGGGCCCAGGCTTTGATTTGGTTTTCGGTGTTCAGAGACGATGGCATCGCCCCGCGAAAATAAGTCAGGAATCCGTGAAATCGGTTTGATTACTCCGCGCCATCGGTTTTTGCACGCTCAACGGCTTTTCCGCCAATTGCAATACCCATGGTCATGCCCACTTCGATGTCGCTGCGATAGTGTATTCCACCCCACAAACGACTCTTGCTGGCTTCGTCGGCCATCGACATGTATCTAGACGCTTGGTCGGGGACAACATGGCTCAGGAATTTAGCCGCTGCACCACTAAAAGTACTATGTCCGCTCGTAAAGGCCGGAAAGTTGGGCAATCCTGTCAAAGTTTTGCACTCTGGATTCATTTGGACAGGGCGTGGGTTGTAATAGTAGTATTTGGCGTCCCAACAGCAAACGGCAGCGGTGAACATGCTGGCGTTGAGCAATGCAAGGTTTCTAGCCCATCGAACCTCGCTCCAGCGCTGTTTTACGAAATCCTCACAGGCAATGTCGTTCCAATGTCCAGGAGGGGCATAAGTACCTGCGCCATCGCCCCAAAAATGAACCACTTTCATGCGGTCGCGGTCTGGGTGTTGGCTGAACCAAAGCACTTCTTCGAGTTCCTTATTGAATTGTGCTGAGTTGGTGGATGGTGGTGGGGCGGGACGGCTGTTGATGACCTCTGTGGTATCCATCAAGAAGCTCATGACTTTGCCAAATAGGGGTAGCATGGGCGGACGTGCGGGTGTTTCCTGACTCAACCAAGCCACTTCTCCACGGGCTTCGGTGCGATCTTTCAAGAATTTCCAATCTGTTGGGGTGCCCACTGCTTTGCCTGCACCATCGGTTCTGGCTCGAGCGATATACTTCGCGGCAACGGCTTTGCCTAGGCCTACGCCGGCATCGATATCGCTACGGGTATTGCCACCGGCCAAAATGCGGGCTAATGTACATTCGGTTAATTTGGTTTGGATGAATTCTTGTTCGCCAGGGAACATCAATGTTAAAATCGCAGCTGAAGCGCCAGCGGCAACGGCTTCTTCGCATGGATATACAAAATCAGACGTCATCGGGATCAGCTGTTTGATGGATGGGTCTGTTTTGGCCGGACGGGGTCTTCTGAATTTGGATTTGTAATGGTAGGCAGCCACCAAGGCATCGTATTGTGCGCCAGACAAGTAGGCATAGGCACGTGCTGCATAGGGCGGGTTGGCAAATGGGAAAAACGGATAGGCCAACGGATTGTTTGCGCTGGGAATGGGGTAGGTGCCGTCTGGGTTTTGGTACGGTGGTAAGTTGTATTTGGCCACCAATTCGCGCATGATTTCGTTCCACCGGAGTACAACACCTGCACTCCAATAGTTCATCATGACGCGTTCTTCGTTGGTGATGTTGTTTTGACGACTCTTGATCTCGAGCAGTTCCAATTTGTAATCAGCGGAAGTAACAGCGATGGGACTGGCCATGGCGATTTCATCGGGCTTGCTCAATAAAATAGGCTTCCAAGTACCGGCATTGGTATCGGCATTCAATGGTTCAAGTGCCGGAAATAATTTGTTCTCTGAAACGACTTCGTTCTTACATCCAATATAAAGGGTAGTGGCAACCAAAATGGCACCGAAGATTTTCAATGATTTCATGATTTCGGGGTGCTTTTGGTTTTGAATTCTCCTTGATAAACCAGGCCTGTCATCACCATTTGGCTTTGACCCATGTTTCGTCCTGCGATGGTGGTGTTGGCATTTCCGAGCCAGCTCAGTCCGTTCATTTTTGGTACGGGGAGTTTCCAATTCAGACCGATGCGTGAAGCTTCCATGTTGTTGCTCAAAAAGGGCATGTCGTTTCTTCTGATGTCGAATCCGCCCAAGGTATTCATTCTGTCGTAAACGGCTTCAACAATCAATTCGGCATTTTTGCGATAGCCCAATCTTACATTGCTTGAAAGTACGGATGGCATGGCAACCAAATGACTGTAAATCATTTCGGTGGTGTAGTATGCTTCGCGATCGATGCTCACATTTCCACGTTGGGTGTATTGGGTTGATGCCGTTGCAAACCATCTGTTGCGTTGAATATCGATCATCAATTTACCAGAAGCGGTTTTGCTTTGCATCCCTATGGCCAAAGGGAGGTAGTCGGCTACGTAGTTGGTTAATGGTGCGGAAACTGTACCAAATGCCAAAAAACTCACGTAGGCGTACTTATAACCTTTGCCAAAGAATTCCCATTTCGCTGTCATCGATAAGTCTTGGAGTCCTTGCTGTCCTCTGAGCGTGCCGGCGTTGGTTTGATTTTTTATGTATGGTGCTGAAGCGATGATGTTGAACTTGTCACTGATGCCGTAGTTGGCCATGGCCATCGCCGTTTGTGATGTGAAAGTGCCAATGTTTAAATTATTGCGATACAGCGTTCCTTCCCAGTAATGGTCCCATTGTGATTGTCCAACCACGATACCACCGCAGAGGTTTCGTTTGGCCATCATCAAGCCGTCCATATCGGTTTGGGCTTTTAATTGGATTCCAAATCCCAATAAAACAATTGTTAAAAATTTGATTTTGAAAGACTTCATTGTAATTTTCAG
>CAJBVU010000312.1 GCA_903959115.1 uncultured Bacteroidota bacterium | reverse complement strand
CGGGAGCATTTCCAGTGAATTATGCCAACGGATTGAGTAGCGTTTTGGATTTTCGTCAGATGGATGGCAATTCAAATAAAGCCAAATATCGTTTTACCTTGGGTAGTAGCGATGTGGGTTTTACTGCCGATGGGCCGTTGAGTAAAAAGACGACCTATATCTTTTCTGCCCGTCAGAGTTATTTGCAAGGATTGTTTTCGGTTTTGGGGCTGCCGTTTTTACCAAACTTTATTGACTATCAGGCGAAAGTGAAAGTGAAGCTAAACGACAAAGATGATATTACGTTTTTGATGGTGGGCGCGGTGGATTTCTTTAAGTTGAACTTGAACGTCAACGACAATATTACCGACAGTGCTACACTCAAGAGCAATAAGTTTATCTTGAATTATTTGCCAGTATATAAGCAGTGGAACTATACGTTTGGAACGGTTTACACACACTTTGGCGCTAAAAGTAAGACACAGACTTTTTTAAGTCGGAATATGCTGAACAACACATCGTTTAAATACAAGAACAATGATGAGAGTTCTGAGGCGAATCGCATTTTCACCTATGCGAGTACGGAGGAAGAAAATAAATTACGCATCGAAAATTCTCGCAATTTGGGTCGTTGGAAATTGTTGGTTGGTGGTGGAACCGAATTTATCCAATACGGTGTCGATAATAAAGCAAAGGTTTTGATACCAGGTGCTCCAGGGACTGCAGGTACGGTGAAAGACGTTGAGTTTAATAGTCTGTTGGAGTTGTTTAAATACAGTGGATTTGTTCGTGGCTATCGCAATGTGATGGGGACGGGTACTTTGAGTTTCGCGGGCCGATTCGATGGCAATAGCTTTAATAAATCGATGGAAAATCCTTTGAATCAGCCTACCGTGAGCGTGAGTGCTAGTTTGCCTACTGCGATTTCGGGTTTGTTCTTGAATGCCAATATGGGTCAGTTTTCACAGTTGCCGAGTTACACCGTTTTGGGTTACAGGAATGCCCAGGGCAGTTTCGATAACTTGAATCGTGTGAAATACATGCGAAATCGCATGGTTGCGGCGGGATTACAGTATAATAAAGTGAAGGATACCAAAATTACGTGGGAGGGTTTCTATAAGAATTATTCAAATTATCCGTTTGCATTGCGCGATAGTATCTCATTAGGGAATTTGGGGACGGATTTTGCGGTTTTAGGCAACGAGCCGATTAGCTCAGTGGGCAAAGGAAAGGCTTACGGGATGGAGTTTTTGCTTCAGCGCAGAAGTCGTTCCGGATTGTATGGCATCCTATCGTATACGCTTAGCTGGAGTCAGTTCGATGATAAAAATGGCAATTCGGTTCGCAGTGCATGGGATAGCCGACATACGGTAAGTATGGTGGGTGGAATCAAGTTAAAGCGCAATTGGGAAGTGGGAGCGAAGTTGCGTTTTGCCACGGGTCGTCCTTATACGCCGGATGATGTTTCTCGCAGTTTGGTGAAAACGAACTGGGATGTGAGAGGAACCGCTCTGCCGAATTATGGATCGTTAAATTCGGGTAGGTTGGCGAATTTTTCTCAGTTGGATGTGCGGGTTGACAAGGTTTGGTATTTCAAGAAGGCTTCGTTGAATTTGTACATGGATATTCAGAATGCCTTGAACAATGCTTATTTGGGTCCTCAAACGTTGATTGCTGCGCAGGATGCGGCGGGCAATTTGATTTCTGATCCATCGGCGCCGGTGCCATCCTACAAAGGAGAGTATTTGGTGAATTCAAGTGGATTCTTGCAGCCTTCGATAGGTGTAATTTGGGATTTTTAATGGCTTGATTATTTCGTAGCGATTCGATTTTCATCTTTAGATGATTTGAAGATCTCGGACGATTTTGTAGATGATAAAAAAGGAGGGGCCTCGT
>CAJBVU010000311.1 GCA_903959115.1 uncultured Bacteroidota bacterium | reverse complement strand
CTATGCCCCCACCATAGTTGTCGTGAAATATTCCAATCTTTCACATTTTCCATCCAATGGCGGTAGGTGTTTTTCAATTTTGATGGGTAGAATTTAATTTCATCGTTCATAACAGATGAAAGCACTTCTGGATTGTTCTTCATGAACAATTGCATGTCCATAAACCACTGAGTACTAATCCTTGGCTCTACAACTGCGTCTGTTCTTTCACTATAGCCAACATTGTGTGAATAGTTCTCTTGTTTAAAAAGGAGACCTTCTTCTTTCAGTTTTTTCACCCACATTTTACGGGCAACGAATCGATCTTCACCCACAAATAATTCACCGGCAGCGGAAATTGTTCCATTGGCATTCAAGGTATCAATGACAGGCAAATGAAATTTCAATCCAATGTTGTAATCGTTAATATCATGTGCTGGGGTCACCTTTAAAACACCGGTACCAAATTCTATATCGATGTAATCATCTGCAATAATCGCAACTTCCCTACCAATTAGGGGAACCATAACTTTCTTCCCAATTAGCCCTTGATATCTTTCATCATTCGGATTCACACAAACTGCCACGTCGCCAGCAATTGTTTCTGGCCTCGCGGTTGCAACCATCAACTCACCATCAAAGTCAACCCCTTTATAAATCACTGTGAAAAGCTGATCCTGTGTATCTTTAAAAATCACTTCTTCGTCACTCAAGGTAGTTTGTCCCGCCGGATCCCAATTGACCATTTTTGTACCGCGATAAATGAGTCCTTTGTTATATAAGTCGATGAAAACCTCAATGACTGCATCATAAAGAGAAGGCTCCATGGTGAATCGAGTTCTATCCCAATCGCAGCTAGCGCCCAATTTTTTTAATTGATCTAAAATAATTCCACCGTATTTATCCTTCCATGCGTAGGCATGCGATAAGAATTCTTCCCGTGTTAAACTTGACTTAGGAATACCTTGTTCAGCGAGTAATTTAACAACTTTGGCTTCCGTCGCAATACTTGCATGGTCAGTTCCAGGCACCCAACACGCATTAAATCCTTGCATGCGTGCTCTTCTAACCAATACGTCTTGAATGGTATTGTTGAGCATATGTCCCATATGCAAGATACCTGTTACGTTTGGTGGCGGGATTACAACTGTATATGCGGGTCTATGGTCTGGTGTAGAGTTAAAAAACCTCTGATCTAACCAGTATTGATACCATTTATCTTCTATGTCTGCGGGATTGTATTTGGCGGAAATTTCCATTGTTTCAAAATTACGATTAATGAACTTTATTTGATTGAGATATTATTACGATGTACAAGAAAAAGGCCACTCGTTTGAGTGGCCTTTCCATATAGTTTTTGTTTAGAATTAAACGCCTACATCGTGGTGAACCGACTCTTCCAAGAATGGGTGATTGACGGCAATCAATCCACGCTTAGTAAGTGCTGTGAATACCCACCACATAAAGATACCACCTACTAATAACAACATTCCTATTTCCATGAATCCGAATGTCATTCCGGTTCCAAATACCCCAGGAGTCACCATCAACCATACGTCATGGTAGTGACCGATAATCATGATGCTACCGATGATAGCAAGGACGTATCTATTTCTCTTTGCAGAACGCATCAACAAACCAAGGAATGGAATACAGAAGCACATGAAGAAGTTACCCAAGAAATTGGCTTTGTAATCTTCAAAACGAATCTGATAGTAAGCCATTTCCTCAGGGATTTGCGCATACCATATCAATAGATACTGAGATAACCATAAGTAAGCCCAGAATACAGTGAAGGCAAACATGAATTTACCCAAATCATGCATGTGTTCGTTTGTAACGATGCCCAAGTAACCTTCTTTCTTCAAATAAGCAACGATAAAGGCCATGATGGTGATCATCGTTACCCAATGTGTTACGAAATTATAGAAACCGAAGATCGTTGAATACCAGTGCGCATCAACTGACATGATAAGCAACCAAGCCACAACAGAAATTGTAAACCCGAATAATACGGCAAAACCGGCACTGAAACTGATACTCTTTTTAAAGAAGCTTGAATCTCCCTTAGTTGCATTGTCTTCAGCGACAGACAGGCTGCGAAGTTTACGCATCATGACATACCAAATAACAACCAATACTGTTGGGAAAATGAATAACATATTTGAATTCAAGAAACCAGATTTACCAACCAAAACTTTATCGTATCCGGCATCACCAGGCTTCAAACCTAGGTGCTCATAGTGAACCCAATGGTAGATTTCGTTTTTTCCCATAAACAATGCGATCATCAAAATCACAAAAGCCACTGGGATAAAAGTCATAATTGCTTCAGGTACGCGTTTGATAGACGACGACCAACCTGCATTTGCAACATATTGAATCGCATACCACATAACGGCCGTCAATGAAATCATTAGAAAGAAATAACCAACGATAAGCATATTCGCCCAAATTCGGGTTGATGCTGGTTTATCTTGATGATGAAAAACAACACGTGGTCCAAATTTTTCATTAGGAACGTTGCCGTGCTCTTCTTCGTGCGATGCTGATGCAGCAGTACCATGCTCTTCTCCATGAACAGTTGCTTCACCGTGTGTTTCATGGCTGGCAGCTGCTACAGTGGTTGAGTTATGATTTTCACTATGGTTATCCATAGTGGCGATACCAATTCCTGTAAGGATTAAACCCAAAACCATTAATATGATTGAGAATCTTTTAGCCTTCGGTGAAAAAACAAATTGCTCTTGTTTTACTTCAATTTCATGATGTCCGTGTCCCATGCTTCTTCGCTTAATTAGTTTTAGCCATTGTTGAGTCGGTTGCTACCACAGCAGTTGCTGTTGAACTACCTTGAGAACTCAAGTATTTTACATATTTAATCACCTTCCAACGATCTTT
>CAJBVU010000310.1 GCA_903959115.1 uncultured Bacteroidota bacterium | reverse complement strand
GTGCGCTTTCGTTGCTCAACTTCGCTGCCAGCAACATCAAAATGGTCATCGAAAACAGTTGGCACATCGAAAACAGCTTACCCCTTCACCTTTGCGGTATGTCGGCCTTCATCGCTGCCTTCCTCCTGATTCGCGGTTCACAAATCAGCTACGAATTCTTGGTTTACTGGGGTGCCGGCGCCATCCACGCATTTTTAACGCCTGAAATCACCAACGGCTCATCCGTTTATAACCACATCGAATATTGTATATCACATGGTATCATTATTTTGGGCTCGGTTTACGCTACGATGCGACTTGGCTATGTGCCGCGTCCGGGATCATGGTGGAAAGTCTTTCTTTACACGCAACTTACCCTACCCATTATTGGCGGAATCAACTATTTATTGGGTGCCAACTACATGTATCTATGTCAAAAACCCGATGCAAACAACCCGTTTGTTGTCGGCGAATGGCCCTATTATTTGGTAGGTTTGGAACTAGTAATCGTCATCCATTTTTACGCTTTCTACCAACTCCATCGCGCTTTGGCGACATGGAAAAGTAAAACGGCTTAACCCTATCTTCGCAAGATGCGGAGTTTCTTTTCGATTTTTTTCTGTTCGATTTTCTGTTCGATGTCAGGGCAAATCCTTCAGCACTATGACAATTCACTCAATCCCGGCATCATTCCCGCGCCGCAGAGTATAGAGCTATCGCCCCGCGGCGGCTACACCAAATTCAAAAATAAGGTATCACGGCAAAACCCAAATCTTCCCGCCGAAGGATACAAACTAACCATCAAAAGAAACAACATCACGCTTGAATACGCCGATCGCAATGGCTTGATTTATGGGAACAACACCCTATCGCAGCTCATGGATTTGTGCGTCGACGAAAAAATCCCTTGCATGACCATCACCGACTCTCCCCGATTCCATTATCGTGGGATGCATTTGGATGTTTCACGACATTTTTTCGATGCCAGTTTCCTCTACAAATACGCTGAAATGGCCGCAAAATATCGGTTCAATGTAATTCATTTGCACCTAACAGACGATCAAGGATGGCGATTGGAAAGCAAACTCTACCCCAAACTCAACACCGTTTCAGCCTATCGCAGCGGCACCCAAACCGGACCCTACCCCCTGCAACATTTCGACACTTTTTCCTACCGCGGGAATTATAGCCAAGAATTCCTTCAAGAATTTGTCGTCTACTGTCAACACTGGTATAACATCACCGTGATCCCCGAAATTGAAATGCCCGGCCATGCCCTCGCTGCGCTCGCGGCCTACCCCGAATTGAGTTGCACAGGTGGACCGTTTGAAACCGCAAAAGGTTGGGGTGTCTTCGACGATGTGTTTTGCGCTGGCAACGAAGCCACCTTCACCTTTTTGCAAAACATTTTGCAAGAAACGATGCACACTTTCCCCAATTCGCCATACATCCACATCGGCGGCGATGAATGTCCGAAAGAACGCTGGAAACACTGTCCCAAATGCCAACAACGCATGAAAGACCATGGCCTGAAAGACGAACACGAACTTCAGAGCTACTTCATTCAACGCATCGAAAAGTACCTCCAGGATTCTGGATGGTATGTGGATGCCACCGGCGACACCATTCAGGGTCGAAACATCATTGGCTGGGATGAAATATTGGAAGGCGGCCTAGCACCCAAAGCCACGGTGATGAGTTGGCGCGGCGTGGATGGCGGAATTGCTGCGGCACAGCAGCACCACAATGCCATTATGACCCCCGGCAAACCCCTCTATTGGGACCATTACCAAAGCAAAGACAGCACAGAACCGCACGCCATTGGCGGCTTCAACCCCATCGAAAACGTATATGCCTACGAACCCATTCCTGCAGCACTGCCCGATAGTTTGCATCGATATATTTTGGGGGCGCAAGCCAACGTTTGGACAGAATACATACTAAGCCCAGACCACGTGGAATATATGGTGATGCCCCGAATGCCTGCCTTGGCTGAGGTATTGTGGTCGAATCCCCAACAAAAAGATTTTACTGATTTCAAACGCCGTTTGACAGAGCATCGAAAAAATTGGAACAACATCAATTACTGTCCCACCGTCTTCGGCGAACCAGCCACGTTCTTCCGCAATGGAAACAAAAAATAACCCGCGTCCAACAGCACCATTTTAGCATGAACAACCGAAGAAAATTCCTCAAACAACTCTCTGGCTTGGCGGCCATGGTGGGACTTCCAACCGCAGGCATCGCCGCGATCAACAACCTAGATCAGAGCGAGAAAGACAAGAAAAAAGGGACCAAGAAGGGCAAACCCCAACGCAAACTGGGCGCCCCTATGATCGTCACCACATGGAACTTCGGATTGCAAGCCAATGAAGCCGCTTGGCCAATACTGGCCGGGGGCGGTCGAGCTTTGGATGCCATCGAACAAGGAATCCGTCAGTGTGAAAACGATCCCACCGAAAGAAGTGTGGGTTTTGGTGGCCGACCAGATCGCGACGGTCACGTTACCTTGGATGCCTGCATCATGGACGAGATAGGCAACATCGGCTCAGTGGTTTGCATGGAGCACATCGCCAATCCCATTAGTGTAGCCCGCGCCGTAATGGAGAAAACTCCCCATGTGATGTTGGCCGGAGAAGGTGCCACCCAATTCGCGGTGGAGCAGGGTTTTGAAAAAGTGAATTTATTGGTTCCAGACAGCGAACGCGAATGGAAAGAATGGCTCAAAAAGGCCGAATACACGCCGGTGATTAACATCGAAAACCACGACACCATTGGGATGATTGCGATGGACGGGAAGGGGAATTTATCGGGCGGATGTTCCACATCGGGCATGGCGTTCAAGATGCACGGTAGGATCGGCGACTCCCCCATCATTGGCGCAGGATTGTACGTTGATAACGAGGTGGGCGCGGTCACTGCCACCGGTCAGGGCGAAGAAGTCATCCGCGTGGTGGGTTCGTTCCGGGTGGTGGAGGAAATGCGACATGGAGCGAGCCCGCAGGAGGCCTGTGAGCGGGCGGTGCAAGCGATTCGCGACAAATTCGTATTACGCGGCAAGGACTGGAGCAACACACAAATTGGCTTCATTGCGATTAACCCACAGGGCGATATCGGGGCCTACGCATTGCGTCCGGGTTTTACATATTCCGTAAAAACTGGCGATGTCGCCGAGGTCCGCAAGGCTAGTTATTTGTTGGATTGACCCATACAGACCCTTGACTCAATTTTTATTGCCC
>CAJBVU010000309.1 GCA_903959115.1 uncultured Bacteroidota bacterium | reverse complement strand
TGCGATTCGCCGCGATCCTTGAAATATTCACGAATCACCATCAAACCAGCGTACTCACCTTGAGCACCAGAGTTTGGTTGCATGCTCATGGTATGGAAACCGGTGATCTCACTCAAATCTTTGTTCAACTCCTCGATGATCTCCATGTAACCCTTCGCTTGATCCATTGGGATGAATGGGTGCAAACTATTGAACTCGGGCCATGTCACCGGAATCATTTCGGTGGTAGCATTCAACTTCATGGTGCAGCTACCCAAAGAAATCATGGAATGACATAAACTCAAATCTTTGGCTTCCAAGGATTTGATATAACGCAACATCTCATGCTCTGAGTGGTAACGGTTAAATACGGGGTGCAACATAAAATTGCTTTCCCGAACCAAAGCCGAAGGCAATTTATGTGATACAGATCCCTCAGTTTTTGCTGCCGTATTTTCAACACCGCGGGCGAAAATGCTTACCAGTTTCTCAACATCGGACATGTTGGTGGTCTCATCAACGGAAATCCCCACTGCTCCATCTTGATAGCGCAAGTTGATGCCTTCCGCCAAAGCCAACGCTTGAATGGTCTCGGTGCGAGGCACATTCACCAAAATGGTATCGAAGAAATGATTGTGCTGTAAGGTGTATACTCCGTTGCCCGATTTTACGATGGCATCGCCCAAAGAAACCGCCAAAGCATGAATGCGCTGAGCGATTTTCTTTAATCCATCAGGACCATGATATACAGCATACATACCAGCCATGATACTTAACAATACCTGGGCAGTACAAATGTTAGAGGTTGCGTTCTGACGTTTGATGTGTTGCTCACGGGTCTGCAAAGCCATACGCAATGCGCGATTTCCCTGTGCATCAACAGAAACACCGATGATCCGACCTGGAATCGAACGTTTAAACTCGTCCTTGGTGGCAAAGAATGCCGCGTGAGGTCCGCCAAAACCCAATGGCACCCCAAAACGCTGGGTATTACCCACTACGCAATCCGCTCCAAAATCACCCGGAGGGGTTAACAACGTCAACGCCATCAAATCGGAAGCAAAACAAGTTTTTACATTCACCGCCTTGCAAGCATTCACGAAATTTCTATAATCTTCGATACTGCCTTCAGCGTTTGGATATTGTACCAAAGCACCAAAGAAAGAAGCATCCGCTGTAAACGTTTTATAATCGCCACGCACAATCTCAATGCCGATAGGCTCCGCGCGAGTAATCAAAATATCAACGGTTTGGGGGAATACGCTATCATCAACAAAAAAGCGATGCGCCGCACTCTTCTTATCCAAGCCGTAGAACATATTCATGGCCTCAGCAGCCGCAGTACCCTCGTCTAACAACGATGCATTAGCCAATTCCATACCGGTAAGATCGATGACCATTGTCTGATAATTCAACAAAGCTTCCAAACGACCTTGACTAATTTCTGCTTGATAAGGTGTGTATTGGGTATACCATCCTGGATTTTCCATGATGTTACGCAAAATCACTCCAGGCGTGTGGTTATTATAATATCCCATCCCGATGTAATTCTTGTACATTTTGTTTTTTGATGCTTTTTCGCGCAACATCGACAAGAACTGTACTTCACTCATTGCAGCGTCAACATTCAAAGGTTTCGGCAATCGGATGTTGCTAGGAACAACATGGTCGATCAACTCATCCAAACTCTTCACACCAATGGTGGCAAGCATGGCATTCAAATCACTTTGTCTTGGTCCGATGTGACGGTCCGAAAACGACTCCGAATAAAGGGCGTTGAATTGGTTCATAAGTATGCAAATTTAACGTTTCCTCAAGAATTCAGAACCACAAAACAGCACGAAATAGACTTTTTTTTCAATTTTATGGCTCCTCTTAAACAGACCCGTCACATCTGATTCAAAGTTCCCTCCTCCGCAAAGCTAAAATGCCTTGACCCCGCAATGATAATATGGTCAATTACCGTGATATCCAACAACCGCCCGGCCTGCACAAATTGCTTGGTTAAATTGCGATCCGCATCACTCGGCGAATCATTGCCCGAGGGGTGATTATGACTAAAAACCAAACCCGTGGCCCGCAGCTCCAATGCCCGTTTAAATACCAAACGCACATCCACCACCGTTCCAGCCATTCCACCAACACTCACACATTCCATACGCAAAATCCTATTCGCACGATTCAAATACCCCACGTAAAAACTCTCTACCACCGAATCAATAAATAGCGGACGAAACAAAGCAATCGCTTCCGTTGGATTTCTAATCTGCCGAGGCCTAGGCTCATCAATCACCCTGCGTCTACCCAACTCAAACGCCGCAGCCAATGTCACTACCCCCGCCGATCCCAAACCATCCACCTGTAACAATTCTTCCATGCTCATCTGACCCAAACTCCGCAAATCACCATTGCAATAATTCCACAATCGCTCCCCCAAATGCTTCGACCTTACCGTCCTTCTTCCATTACCCAAAACCAAAACCAGCAATTCGCTGTTATCCATTGCAGTTTTTCCATTGGT
>CAJBVU010000308.1 GCA_903959115.1 uncultured Bacteroidota bacterium | reverse complement strand
TACTACCTGAGCCACGTCTCTAAGATAAACAGTGGCGCCGGTTCCTGTGCGAACAACGATGTTTTCTATTTCTGTTTTGGATTTGAATTCACCACTTACACTTAAAGAACGCTGCATCTGATCAACGTCAATATTACCGCCAGAAATACGCATGTTTTCATACTGAATGGCTCGGGTTACATCGTCCATTGTTAATCCGGTACTTGCCATCGCTGTCAAATCCAAGTTAACCTGCAATTCTTTGTCTAAGGCACCAACGATATCAACACGTGTGATGCTGGGCAAACTCTCTATTTTGTCTTTTGCAATCTCAGCATAGCGTTTCAACGACTGTAAATCGATGTTCCCGCTGATGTTTATATACATAACCGGCATGTCAGAAAAGTTGATTTCCTGAACAATAGGGTCGGTTTTTAAATCACTGGGTAAATCGCTCTTGGCTTTGTCAACCTGGTCTTTTACCTTTTGCTTGGCCAAGTCTACCTTCACATCCGTGTCGAATTCCACCGTTACGATGCTGAAATCCTGAATTGAATTGCTTTTGAGTTTTTTTACACCGCTGATTGATTTGATTTTCTTCTCAAGCGGCTTCGTGATTAGGTTTTCAATGTCCTTAGGAGATGAACCCGGATATACAGTTTGAACGATAATCGTTGGGATAACGATATCAGGGAACTGCTCTTTTGGCAACGAATTATATGAAAATATCCCGGCGATACTGATAAATATCGTCATGATATAAATGCTGGTTTTGTTGTCGATACTCCAGCTCGTGGGTTTAAATTCTTTGAATTTGCTCATTTGTTTGGGATTATTTGCCCGACATCCACTCGCCGCCGATGGCTTGACCGTTATTCAATTCTTGATAACCCGTTGTGATTACCATATCTCCTTCATTCAATCCCGATAAGATCTCTGTTTTACCATCGCTGCTTTTGCCGGTTGTAATTGGTCTGCGCTCAGCAACAAAAGCTTTTGCTTCACCTTTTGCATTCTTTTGAGGAACAGCAAGAACTACATAGCTTCCCGATTCTGTGGTTTGAATACAGTTTGAACTCACGCTGATGGTATTGACGTTTTCATAATCCACGATTTTCAACTTGGCGATCATGTTTGGCTTTAAATTGTCGACATGAGGCAATTTAGTTTCCACGCGGAAAGTGCGATTCAAAGGATCGATATATTTAGAAGCAAAAGAAATGTTTGCATCAATTTCAGTTTGAAGATCAGGGAAGAAAATTTTGATTTTATCACCTGCTTTTACTTTTTTGGAGTAAGATTCAGCGACATCTGCTTTGATTTTGATATTGCTCAAGTTCATTACACGGAAAAGGGGTAGGCCAGGGGCAACGGCTTGACCCACTTTGGCATCAACACTTTCCAACGTACCCGTAATTGGCGCCTTGATGTTATACATGTCGATCTGTGTTTCCAGAGTCTTCATGCTTTTTTCCAACGCTTCTTTCTGATTTTTCACAGATAGGTATTGAACTTCGGTGCCTACGCCTTTTTCCCACAGTCTTTTTTGCTTTTCGAAAAGGGTGGTAACGTAGATCATTTGCTGTTGCAATTCGTTGCGACCTTGAGAAATGGTGGTATTGTCGAGTTGTGCCAATACTTGACCTGCTGTAACACTTGCGCCCGGTTGAACCAAAACTCTAACGATGGTTCCGGGGACTTTAGGCGTTGCGATGGTGCTTTCATTGGCATCGGCTGATCCTTCAATCATGATATAGCTTTGGAATACACCCTTCTTGATTTCGGTGATTTCAACGGCCTTACCATTTGTTTTTCCTGAATTTTTATCGATCTCTTTTTCAAGAGCACTTGCCTCAGACTGTAACTTGGCAATTTCTTTTTTAAGTGCGTCTAATTTGGCTTGCTTGTTTTCTTCGGTGGTTTTCTTGCCTCCGCATGCGCTGATGGCCAACGTGGCCAATACACTGAATAATATGATGTTGCGTTTCATGGATTTTTTATTTTAAAGGTGTTCCTGTTGTGGTTCTATAATCGATTTTTGAAATGACCAAGTCGTAAATGGCATTCATGTAATTGTTGTTTGCAGTGCGAAGCTCTGTTTCCGCTTGCATGATTTCTAAGGTGCTTCCAACGCCTTCCTTATATTTAAGATTTGCTTTGTCATAGATCTTCTGTGCCAAAACGAGATTCTCTTTTTGGTTGATTGCTTGTTGAATGTTGACTTCGTAGCTATTGATTGCGTTGGTGTATTCAAAGGAAGCGTATCGGTCGAAATTGGCCATGTCGTTTTTGGCCTTTTCTATTTTTATATTGGTCTCGCGAATTTTGGATTGTGTTAATCCACCGGCAAAAATTGGCACTCTAAGGTTGATACCATAGACAGAGGAGGGGACCCATGAATTGTTTACCGGTAAGTTGCTCTGGAAGAAATTAAATTCACTGCGCAATGTGCTTTTTTGATTTTGATAGAAACCGACAAGAGAAGGCAATGAACTTGC
>CAJBVU010000307.1 GCA_903959115.1 uncultured Bacteroidota bacterium | reverse complement strand
TCAAGGCAGTTCACTTCCCTATTGCCAAGTTTTCAGGCTCGATATAATTTGGGAATGAAACGCAATTTGCGAATGAATTACAACACATCAAACAATGCTCCTTCCATTGACCAGTTGCAACCGGTAGTAAACAACAACAACACCATGCAGTTGAGTTCTGGCAATCCCATGTTGGTTCAGGACTATCAACACAGCTTATTTCTGCGATATTTCTCTGTGACACCCGAGTCAGGAAAAAACGTATTTTGGATGATCAACAGTCAATACAGTAACAATTACATCAGCAATAAAACCATTCTTGGCGGCAGAGAAGCAAAATGGATTTTGATGGATTCCAATGTTTTTAAAGGACCTCAATCTGGCAGCGATAGTTATTCAGGTTCGGATAGCGTTCTTCTCTCTCCTGGTGGTCAAATCACGATTCCTGTGAACGTAAATGGTTACTATTCACTCCGATTGTTCGGATCATGGGGCAAAACCATAAAAAAAATCAATGTCAATACGAATGCCGGAATTACAACATCGCACATTCCAAGTATGATTCAAATGGGTAATTCAAAGGCAATTTTAAACTACGCAACCAACCCATCTATCACTGCGGGACTTGTTTTGGCGAGTAACATCTCTGAAAAAATCGACTTTACGGTTTCTGGAAATGGCGCTTACAGTCAGGTAGTCAATAGCATCCAAAAATCGAACAATCAAACGTATATCAATTACAACGGACGTTTTGCGATGAATTTTATGCCCACAAAAAAATGGGTAATTAACTCTGATGTCACTTATCAGGCATACCAAGGTTTATCGAGTAGTTTTAATCAGAAATACTATTTATGGAACGCGGGTTTAGGTTACAAATTCATGAAAGGCAATGCCGGTGAATTGCGATTAACGGCCTACGATATCTTAAATCAGAACAGGAGCATCCAACGAAACGTGACCCAAACGTATTATGAAGACGTCAGAACCAAGGTATTGACACGATATTTGATGATTACCTTCACCTATAAATTGCGTAAATTCAATGGCAAGGGAGAAGACGGCAAAGACATGAAAATGTTCTTCCCCGGTGGCATGCCACCTCCAGGAATGCCAGGACACGGTATGCCAGGTCGCTAAGGTGCGATTTGCTTACCAATCCCTAGCGATCCCTATTCAATGACTTGAAATTGTCTGTATACAATAGCGCCTGAGACTGTTCTGAAAGAGATAATGTATTGTCCTTGCGATAAAGACATTCCAATTGAACCGACATTGGAAGGTGTATTAAATTCAAAATCCTGAATTCGTTTTCCAATTGGATCCATGATGAAGTAGGATTGAATGGCTTCATTGCTTCTAAATCCCATCATTGCGCCCATTTTTTGTGGGTTTGGGAATAATTTCAAATCAACAATTGAGATCGATCGTGTATTTCCAATTATTTCA
Source organism: uncultured Bacteroidota bacterium (assembly GCA_903959115.1). GTDB lineage: Bacteria > Bacteroidota > Bacteroidia > NS11-12g > UBA955 > UBA955. The sequence goes on along the minus strand of CAJBVU010000307.1, from coordinate 1,056 downwards.
ATTGGTAATTTAGCGCTATCCAAGTTACTGCAAGAATCGCCCGAAAGTTGTATTTGATGATACACTGTAATGCCCTCGGAAATCATTCTGAAGGGGTAGGTATTTAGCAATGGGCTTTGACTTACACTTGACCATCCGGGCGATTGTAAAATATACCAACTATGCTGTCCAGCAATAATTTTTGGCGACAGCTGATAGAAAGTTGTATCTACTTTTTCGCTCGATGAATAGGTAAAAGATGGATTGGGTTTGGCGTTTAACTTAATAACTTTAATTGATGAGTTCACTTTACAACCCAAGGGTGAGGTGGCGTAAAACTGAATTGAATCGCCATTTGAAATGGAAAGAATGCCGGTTTTTAACGTTTTGTTGAGCGGATACTTATTTTTATTGACATTAGCCCCTATTCCACCTACATCTCCTCCGCAATCAAATCCAAACTTCACAGTACTTGCACATGTATTTATTATAGTTGATGAATCCAAAGTGGTTGTAATCGCTGTGATGCTATCGGAGAGTAAATTATATGATTTCTTAAAAGTTCCGCATACCAATTGACTGGAATCAAGCACTTCAAAATCTAAAGGTGTCGACTTGCTTTTTATACCGATTGCAAAATCCGATTTCATGCCTTGCGAATTTCCGTTCATCCAAACACTGTATTTATTGGGCAAACTGCTCAGTGTGACCGTTTGATTTTGTCCTACACAATTCGAGGCCCCATTGGTAGTGATTACGTATTTGACTTCTTTACAAGCATTTGTGTAGGATGAAAAAGCGGCGATCGGACTAATGCCACAATCGGAATTAACCGTATATCGGACCCATAATTTTAGTAAAGAATAGGCATTGGCTGCAGAAATATTATAAAAAGTATCCTTCCCGCTATTGCTAGTTTTGATCCAAGTTTTTCCGCTGTCTTTGCTGACTTCATATTGAACGGCAGAGGTCTGAGAGAACCACCGGAATGTAACGTCCGTAAGGGTTAAATCAAACGGCGCTGCAATCACTTTGACTTTGGGATTACCTAAGATAGCAGGCAAGCGACTTAAGAGT
>CAJBVU010000306.1 GCA_903959115.1 uncultured Bacteroidota bacterium | reverse complement strand
TGGAACAAGCCGAATCACCCGCAGCGCCAAAGACATTGGGGTAATCTTTGATCGTTACCTTCACCGCAGTACGTCCGCTTCCACAGATGCCATTCCACGACTCAACATAAACAAAGTCATCGCCTCGTTTAGTGCCACTAAAAGTATAGGTTGTACCTTTTGCCAATGGGCTTCCACCGGTAGCATCAGCAAACCATCGCAAAGTATCTGAGCTGGAACCACTGCTAGCCGTCAATTTTACCGCATTCACGCCCCTTGCACAGACAAAAGTATCGGCAGGTGCTTTGGGAGCCGTGGGTGCGAAACTGCTGCCCACAAAAGCTTTGACCAATTTGGCCCCACCGGTATACAAGCAACCTTTGTTATCGGCCATCACGTAAAACGAGGTGTCGTTGCTCAAAGGTCCCACCGTTAACAAATTTCCAGTAAACTGAAGCGTTCCCCCAGTGGCCTTGTTATACCAATATACAGTGCCATGATCCGTTGATGCCTGTAAATTGGCAGATGCCCCAGCACAAATCGAGTCGTTCTTTACGGTAAGTATTGTGGGGTAGAGATTCACTGTAAACGGCACCGTGAGCCATCCCGACTCACACGTGTTATTGATTGCTTTCACGAAGAAAGTATCCGTCTTTTGGCAATTATTAATCACCAATTTGTTGCCTTCAAAAAACGGCTTGGTATCGGTGACCTTTCTAAACCACTGCACCATAGAACCTGCATCGGCCCCAGCAATAATCACCACCGTATCGCCTTTACATCCCTGCGCAGGTTGTTTCAAACTCGGTGTCCCAGGCTTGAAATAAATGATCTTGGATGCAGTATCTGAGCAAGAATAACCGCTATACGGATATACAGTTGATATCAATTCTACATTCAAATTACTCTTCGCTGAAGGCTTGTATTTGCCGTCAATCGCATACTGAAACAAACGATTGTCGAAGTTCCATCGGTGCGACGAGCGCTCAATGTTATAGTAGACATAGTAATTATAGAAAATGCTGCTGGCAACGGTTTTCTTGTTCTGATTTTGGAAGTACAACGTATCCAAATTAGGATAACAATTCTGGCTTGTTATGAAATCCGTACCCAAATTGTAACCCACAAACGGGTACATCTGCATGTGGCTATTGAAAACCGTTCCGCCGATATTCAAACTCATACAACGATACCACTTACCACTCACAGAACCCACACAAAGATTGCGCTTTTTTCCATCGCCATTGGTCCAAGAATTACAAACAACCGCTGCCGAAGCTGTAGTACTGTCCGATTCTACTGTGATGATATAGTTTCCGTTAACCGTAATGGGTTTGCCAAAATCGGCGTTTAATGTAATCCGACTCAATGGAATACTTGTTCCCATCACCGTGTCAACCATAATGGTATCCGACGCAATGGGGGTTCCCGTTGGCAAAGAATCGGCGCCCGCCTTGTACAAATTACAGATCAAATTGATCTTCACCGACTTTGCTGGGGTTGGCGTAACCGAATAACCAAAAAACCGAAAACCTGAAACCGTCATCACCTGGGGTGCATCAAAAAACTGACCCAATGAACTTCCCTTTTTTATCGTAATGCTATTGTAAGCCGTACTTCCATAGGATGGAAACATACTGGTATCGCCATCACATTTTGTGGGCTTTGCAGCACTTCTGCCTTTCAATACTGGCTTCGCTCCCACCGCGGGAATGTCGTTCTGAATGCTATGCGATGTGCTTACCAACTGCGCAAAACCGCTAGAGGCCATCGCCATAAAAATCAATAGTATAAGTCGTTTCATCCGTAATTATTTTTTGGGTAAGGTGAAATAAAACAATAACCCAGAGATTCCCAAATTTAGAAGTCCTATTCCACCTAAAAAATGTGTTTGAAATGACCAAAAATAGGTTCTAAAGCATAATTCGAACAAAACCCGTAAATTTGTAAAACCCTAAAATTATGTCGAACAACTTATTAAAAGGAAAAAAAGGAATCATTTTCGGCGCGCTCAATGAGCAATCTATCGCTTGGAAAGTAGCAGAACTTTGTGTTGCCGAAGGCGCTCAAATCGTGTTAACCAACGCTCCTGTTGCCGCCAAAATCGGTCAGACCGAAGCCCTTTCTCAAAAACTCAACGCCCCCCTCATTTTTGCTGATGTCACCAAGATGGAAGACCTCGAAAATTTGGTAACTGGCGCCACAGAAGCCCTAGGCGGAAACTTGGATTTTGTTCTCCACTCCGTAGGTATGAGCCTGAACGTTCGCAAGAAAAATCCATACGCCGACAGCAATTACGATTATATGCACCAAACGTTCGACATCTCAGCCATGTCGTTCCACCGCTTGATGCAAACCTTAATGAAAAAAGACGCCATGAACGAATGGGGTAGCATCGTGGGCCTAAGCTATATCGCGGCTCAACGTACCTTCCCTGATTATGGTGAAATGGCCGATGCGAAATCTCTGTTGGAAAGCTTCGCGCGTTCTTTCGGTTACCACTATGGTAAGAAAAAGCACGTTCGCGTAAATACCATCAGCCAAAGTCCAACCAAAACCACTGCCGGTTCCGGTGTGGGCGGATTTGATGCATTCTACAACTACGCCAATAAAATGAGTCCGTTGGGCAATGCAAGCGCTGAAGCCTGTGCTGAATATTGCGTAAGCTTGTTCTCCGACTACACCCGCATGGTAACGATGCAGAACCTTTTCCACGATGGTGGTTTCAGTTTCACTGGAATCTCTAGCGATTTGATGGATAG
>CAJBVU010000305.1 GCA_903959115.1 uncultured Bacteroidota bacterium | reverse complement strand
AGCACCAGTTGGAGGCGTTGAACCTTAAAAATGATTTGTTGAGTGAGTTGAGTACGGTGAGTGCGGAATATACCGACTGGGAATTGCGGACCGTTTTGGGTTGCTTTTTATTCACTGGCGATGAGGTATTCAAGAAAGTGAAGGTTTTGAGTGGGGGTGAAAAGTCGAGGTTAGCATTGGCAAAAACCTTGATTACCCAATCCAATTTTTTGTTGTTGGATGAGCCCACGAATCACCTAGATATGTTTAGTACAGCGGTGTTGGCGGAATCATTGATAGACTATGCGGGTAGTTGCTTGTTTGTGTCGCACGACAGAACTTTCATTAGTAAGGTGGCCAATAAAATTTGGTGGATTGAAGATGGTGTTTTGCGTGAATATCCAGGTACGTATGAGGAATACAAGGAATGGAATTCTGTGCGAATGGCTGAGGATATGCGTTTGGCGAAATTGGATGATGGCAAGAAAAAGGGTGGAAATCAGTCGAATTCGTCACAGACTAAGGGTTCTGCACCGGCGGGGATGATGAATCCGGCAGCGGTGGTATCGGACAAAGGTGTAACGTTGGACAAAGGGAGCAAATCGTACAGTAAAAACGAAATCAAAAAGGTGGAGGATGCGATGAATGCCAAGGAGCTTGAGATGAATGCGTTGGGTGTTAAGCGTTCGGCTTTCGAGAATCAACTGCATGACCCTTCTGTTGCCAGTGATTTTGAGAAAGTGGCGGGCATTACCAAGGATTATGATTTGATCAATGCTGAGTATTTGGTCGTAAAGGCTGCCTACGAATCTTTGTTTGAGGAGTGGATGTTGATGCAAGAATCTTGATATTGGCCCCGAATTTGTTAAGTTTGTTCTGATGAGAAAATTAATTGTCCTTTCTGTTGCTTTGATGCTTTCTGGTTTTACCCAGTTGGAGGCAACAACTGATAGCACTTTGCGGATGAGCAATGTGATTTATGAGGGCGATGTAAGGGCGGTTCGTTTGTATCAACAAAACAGTGGATTTTCTTTTCCGATACTCACTTTGGGTGGTGGCGAGTCGTTGGTTTTGGAGTTTGATCAAATCAAAAGTGAGCGAGATTTTTACCAATATACTTTGGTTCATTGCGATGCGCAGTGGAACCCTACTTCGTTATCGAGAACTCAATTTTTGGATGGTATGGGTTATGAAAACATCGAAAATGCGAACTTTAGCAATGGGACGTTAACTCAATACACGCATTATTCCGTGTCGGTTCCGGGTGAGCAAACAAAGCCGAAAATAGGTGGGAATTTTATACTATTGGTCTATCGAAATTTCGACGAAAAGGACATTGTTTTATCGAGACGAATGATGGTTTTGAACAGCCAGGGCGCGGTAAATATGCAAATCAAACAGAGCGGTCAGGTTGAGTTGAGGAGTACGCATCAGCAGATCAATTTTAGTTTCACGAAGAACGCCAACTATTTTATGCCCAATGCGATGCAGGATGTGAAGACGGTGGTTTTGCGGAACGGCGAATGGGATTATTCCATTGATGACTTGAAGCCGATGTTTATTGTGGGCAATGAAATGCAGTACAATCAAACTTTGGGAAATCAAATGGATGGGTTGAACCAATATCGCTTTTTTGATATTCGTAGTTTTCGGAGTTCTACGGCGGGTGTTCGTCAGCGATTGAATATAGCGAATCAGAAGCATGTGATTTTGGTGAACGACAAAACTCGAAGGTTTGAGAGATATTTCAATTGGGCAGATTTCAATGGACGAGTTTTGTATGATAATAAGGACTTGCCGATGCCAGCGGGAACTGCGTTTGAAAGCGATTATTGTTTTGTACACTTTGCTGTGGCGGCTGATGCAGAATTGCCGGATCCGGTTTATGTCTACGGGGAATGCAGTGATTGGAGGGTGTTAGAATCACACAGGATGTTTTACAACCCGGAAAATAGAAGTTATGAGGGGATAATTCCTTTGAAGCAAGGATATTACAATTATGTGTATGGGGTTTTGAATTCTGAGACAAACCGATTGGATTTCCGTGAATTCGAGGGTCAGCACAGCGAGACGGAGAACAATTATATGGTGTTGATTTACCATAAGAATCCGGCTATGGGATTCGATGAATTGATTGGTTATGGATTAAAAAATTCCACTTCTTTGAAGTAAGAATTAATGTCCGCTCGTGATTTTGAGAATCGCGGGACTGGTTAAGATTTTCCAAGCATCTTCATTATGCACTTTGTACAAGAACAATCCATGATAGGTATGTCCCAATTTTTCCGTGAAGTTGAATTGGGGTTTGATGATCAGGCTATCTTGAACGGTTAGGAAGGGCAGTTGGTTTGGGGTTGTGCGGGAGAGAAAATAGCGGGGTTTTTTGGGATTGAAAGGAAAGTGTTGGGGGTAGAATTCAAATCCATAAGTCCAATTTTTGGGATTGGGGGATTGGGCGAGCCAATAGTCGGCGATGGGTTCCCCCAGGATATCTCCGGCGGGGATGGAATTGAGGTTTTTGTTAAGGAATTCTATGGCGGCGTTGGGGTTTCTCTGTTTGTATTGAAGGATGGCTACAGAATGGCGGATCGTCCAGGGTGTTAACAAAGAAATGATGAAAATCAATGAAATCCACGGTGTAAAGCGAGGTGAATCATTGTATTCTGAGGCGCGTGCAGATTGGGTAGATTTTAGAATATTGCGCCAGTGATACAATGGGTTCCAAGGAAGTTGAGGTTTGAAATTTTGCAAGTAAACGGCGATGACCAAAAGCCCCAAAAGATGCTGTACGGGGTAGTAGCGGTGTTGGGGAGTAAGAAATATGGCAGTGGGAATGGCAAATGAAAGGTAAAGTATGGGGATGAGTAATGTTGTATCGAATGGGTTGAAAAAGTGTTTTTTGGGGGTTTTAAAGAACATACTCAATAGGTTGGGTCTAGGGTCATAAAATAAAATGAGCAAACGCAATGCGGCAAACCAATACAATAGATGTAGCAGTAAAGTATAGGGTTGTTCGATATAATAGGGGATGAACCGGCCAATGAAAAATCCATACAAATTAGATCCAATGGAAGAGCCACGGTGGTCTTCTGCTTGCATGAACAATTGGGTGGTTAAATCTTGCCATTCGGGCTTTACGATAAGCCAAAATATCGTAATTGGGGCGATTAATCCCAATAGGAATGTCAATCCATGGGTAAAGGATGATTGTTTTTGGTAATGAATAAAATGATTTACAATCAACGCCGCTGCAATTAATACAAGAGGCCAGGTATAAAGATGTGCGATTGCGAGGCTGCCTAGGCATAATCCCAGCAATGGCGGGACATAGAATTTACATTGATTGATTAATTTTGGCGCCGTAGATAAAAACAATGCCAATAGAAGCATGATGGGCGTTTCCACGCGAAGGCTCCTGGCGATCTCTCCGGTGGATTTATCGAGCAGAAACAACGCAGTGATTAATAATGCCAGTTGCTCTATGATTTTTATCGAATACGGTTCGGGCTGTTTTCGATTTGAGGCAATTATGAATAAATACGACGTTGATGCGGGGGCAGATAGCAGATTGACTACAAATCGATGAAGAAGTAAGGCTGTAAGTAGATGAAAAATTAAGAAAGGCAATCGAACGATCCATACGGATTGACCAAAATATAACCAGAGGCAGTGCCAAGCTTCCAAAAGAGGGGGATAGCTGAGAAACTTAGATTCGGCGCCGGGATTCGGCCAAAGTGGTGAGCAATATTTTCCGGTGTGGTGCCAAACCAAGGCTGGATCGAGGTTTTGAATTTCATCATTCCATGCAATTGGCAGGCGATCTAAATTGATGAGTCCCGCAATTAGATAAATTCCAACCAATAGGAAAATCCATGGAACGTTGAGTTTACCGATGGAAAGTGTTTTGTTCATGGTTGTGATGCCCTTAACTGAGTGCAACTTATCAGCGGTGAAATTAGGGGTGAAATTGGATTTTCGTATATAATTGGGAATTGTGGCCAGACGATGCTCCCCAAACCAGTGGTGATTTACACGATGGATTTTACACGAATCGTATCAGAATGTAGTTTTTATCTACGGCCTGTCCTTTAGAAACATTGACAGAGGCAACGACACCTGCGGTGGGCGATTTGATGGCGTTTTCCATTTTCATCGCTTCAAGAACAAGGATTTTTTGTCCGATTTCTACTGAATCGCCGGGTGAAACCAATACATCAAGAACCAAACCTGGCATTGGTGCTTTGACTTCAGAAATCTTTTGAACCAACGCATTTTCAAGACCCATGGATTTCAGAAGTTCGTCCATTGGCTCGGTGATTTTGGCGCTATATTTTTGGTTGTTATAAAGTAAGGTGACAGTTTTATTCGCTTTGTCGATTCCGATACATCTTACCTGAATGGTTTGATTTTGGGTCTGTATGAGAAGCGTATTTTCAGATTGGGGGATGAACGACACGTTTTGGTTTGCCTGGGCTACCCATTGGTTGTCGACTTTTACCAATTCGATTTTGCTGTTTTGAATGTCAACTTTCATGATTTACACATTTCTATCAATGACAAAATTCACCAAATTTTGTAATGATTGTTTGTCTTCTTTGTTTGCGGGAATAGATTCGAGGATTTCAAAGGCGCGATCGCGGAATTCGTTCATTTTGATTTTGGCATAAGACATGCCACCATGAACGGTGATAAATTCTACTACATCGGCGAGTTTTTGTTTTTCGTTGGTGTTAGAACGGATCAACTTTTTAATCTTACGAACGTCGGACGGGGTGGCTTTTGAGAAAGCGTGAATGATAGGAAGTGTTAGCTTTCGCTCCTTGATATCAATACCAGCGGGTTTGCCGGATTTATTATCGCCAAAATCGAAAAGGTCGTCCCGAATTTGGAATGCGAGTCCAATTTGCTCCCCAAACTGTCGCATTTTCTTTTGAATCTCATTATCTGGCGTGGTAGATGCCGCTCCAATTTCGCAGCAGGCAGCAATTAGAGATGCCGTTTTTTGTTTGATGATTTGAAAGTACACTTCTTCAGTGGCATTCATGAAACGTGCACGTTCCAGCTGCAGCAGTTCTCCTTCGCTCATGTCCTTCACGGCGTTGGAGAGTACTTCAAGCATATCGAAATCGCGGTGTTCAACGGCCAAGAGCAATCCCCTTGAGAGCAGGTAATCGCCTACTAATACGGCGACTTTGTTTTTCCAAAGGGCGTTAATGCTAAAGAATCCGCGACGCAGATAGCTTTCATCTACCACATCATCGTGAACCAAGGTGGCGGTATGAAGGAGCTCTACTAACGAGGCACCGCGGTAGGTTCTGATATTGATATCACCGAACAATTTGGCGGTATACATCACGAACAATGGGCGTATTTGCTTGCCTTTTCGCTTTAGGATATAGTTTAGGACGATGTCTAATAAGGGCACACGAGTTTTCATGCTCTGTTTGAACATTACTTCAAAGGCGTTTAGTTCCTTTTCGATGGGTTTTTTTATCGCCTCTAACGATGCACTCATGACGTTGTTGCGAAGGTAATATTTTCTTTGGGTGTAATGAATATTTGGCAGTAATTTGCTGATATGATTTGGAAATTGATTTCTGGATGTTTGATATTGGGAATAGCCTCTTGTGGGTTGTGTAACCAGAAAAAAAAGGAACAAAAGATGACTAACATGAACGAAGGCAAAGGTATACAGCTGGAAATCGTTGATAACGTATCAAGTGAGCTTTGGAAATTGCATCCCACATTGCATTTTATGCGTGGTGAGCTGATGGCAATGGCCAAAGCTTCGGGTGATTATTCAGCAGGTTCTGGTTTGGTAGTGAATGACTCAGCGATTCGGGCAGATGCACAATTGTTCTGGGACGATTTTGAAACTGAGTACATGATGTACTCGCCAAGTGAGGGGCTATTGAAACAATTGGATAGCGTTTTACGGTCCAAGGTGTTAAATGCTGGCAGTGGTCTGGTTACTTTGCCCACGTTCAGATTGCTAATGATTGGAGGTAATTGGTGCTCGGATACTAGGATGGGTTTGCCTCGATTGTGTAAGGTATTGGATCAGTTAATGGTGACATCAGAAGGCAATGTGGTAATTTCAAAAACCGAATTGGAGGTGAGCAGTGTACGCTTGGTGTTGGATTATTTGCGTGTTGATCGCGATAAAAAATTCATTGAATCTGAAAAGGCCCATAAGTATATTTTACATGGGGGTTTATCTAATGTTATGGAGGGCAGTACCGGGGGAATCCATTTAAAACAGGAAAAAGCAGGTCGGGTTCCAGAGGTTGTATTTTCTCAGAAGCTTGTATCAAAAAATAGCGTAGAGGTGCTGGTGGATCAGGTAGACGACAGTTGGGTATTTATGGGTAGCATCATTGAAACGCCAATGAAAAGTTGGGAAGCCGATATCCTAAAGTTGTTTGTTGAAACTGTAGATGCTTCTTTCTACCAAGACATCCAATTCAAAAAGTAGGTCGGGTTATTGAAAAATTAAGGGCACTCGATTTTTCTCGATGCTGTTGGCTTGCCACAGATCTGAGAAGAAGGAAATACTACTCAATAGACGTTTTTTAAACTGGGTTGCTTTTAAATAAAGAGCCACGAACAGGGATATTCCACACAGCAAAAAGACATAAGCCAAAGAGGGTTTTAGTGCTGAAATAATTGCGTGGATCACATCGGTCATTTCGGATTGAACTGGGATATGAACTTGATTGGCAATTGCAAGGATAAATCCGACAAAACAAGCCAATGTAGCGATGGCGTATAGTAAAAACACCCGTTGATGTTGCCAAGCACCTAACTGAAGTCTCAAGTACATTTCATTTTCGGAACCTCTAAAGTCGCCGGTTATGAAATTTACCAAACGGTCTCCTTTTTCAATGGTCTCTAGGGTAAAATCTTGGTTGGATAGTTCACCAAAGAAAGCCCTCGGATTGTTGTCGGGCTTGCGATAACCGTGATCCGACAAGAAGGTGTGAATCAAAAGCTGATCGTGCAGCACTTGCCTTGTTTGTCCGCTCTGGAGGTAAACAATTTTAAACGGATAAATAAACATGATTTAACGGAGCGTATTTTTAAGCGGTTTTAATACCAAACCCATTGTACAAAGTAAGTGAATTTCGTTGGGACTTGGGAAATTGTGAGCTATGGGGGTGATTTTTTTGTTTTTTTGTGCGATGTCTACTTTTTATGTCATACATAACTAATTGATATATAGCTTTATACACGCGAAGGCCCGTCGTTGTTGGGTTAACGTGTTTTCAACAGTCTAAAGCCAAATTTATCAAGGGTTTGAGTCATTTGTGTGGAAAACATGATTGGGTGGGATGCATTTACTAGAATAGATTTGCTATTCACAAAAAACTTTTAAATCAATAAAATCATCACAACCCAATTGAATTAACCATGAGCCAACAAACAGTTAACACCAAGGGGCTAAATTTCGCCCGCATGAACACCGCCGATGGTGTATCTCCTTTTGATTTATTCAAGTACGATTATCGCACATCAGTTATTAAGAAGCCAGACGGAAGTGTGGTTTTTGAAATGAAGAATGTTGAGGTACCGGAAGGATGGAGTCAGGTAGCAACAGATATTTTGGCACAAAAGTATTTCCGTAAGGCAGGGGTTCCTCAGGCGGATGGCAGTTTGGGAAGTGAAAGATCGGTAAAGGAGGTTGCTCATCGCCTTGCTGCATGTTGGAGACATTGGGGTGAAAAGTATGGTTATTTTGAAAATGCATCTGATGCTCAGGTGTTTTATGATGAATTGATTTATTCGTTGTTGAATCAGGAATCGGCTCCCAATTCACCACAGTGGTTCAATACTGGCTTACACAATAGTTATGCAATTACGGGCAAACCACAGGGTCACTATTTTGTAGATCCTGATACTGAAAAGTTGATGAAGAGTACCTCGGCTTACGAGCGTCCTCAACCGCATGCTTGTTTCATTTTGTCGGTTGACGATGATTTGGTAAACGAGGGTGGTATCATGGATTTGTGGGTTCGTGAAGCGCGTATTTTCAAATATGGTTCTGGTGTGGGAACTAACTTCAGCAAGGTTCGTGGATCTGGCGAGAAGTTGAGTGGTGGCGGAACAAGTTCTGGTTTGATGAGTTTCTTGAAGATTGGCGACCGTTCTGCGGGTGCTATCAAGAGTGGCGGAACTACACGTCGTGCCGCTAAGATGGTCTGCTTGGATTTGGATCACCCCGATGCCATGGAGTTCATCAAATGGAAAAGTACAGAAGAGCGCAAGGTGGCTGCATTGATTGCTGCTGGATATTCTAACGATTACGAAGGCGAGGCCTACAATACGGTGAGCGGACAGAACAGTAACAACTCTGTACGTATCCCACATAGTTTCTTCCACAAGTTGGAAAAAGGCGAAAGCTGGGATTTCATTGCACGTTCTAACGGCGAAGTGATGAACAGCATGCCTGCCAAAGAAGTTTGGGATGCAATTGGTGATGCTGCATGGGCTTGTGCAGATCCTGGGGTTCAGTACGACGATACGATCAATGAGTGGCACACTTGTCCAGAGGGTGGAAGAATCAACGCTTCTAACCCATGTTCTGAGTATATGTTCTTGGACAATACTGCTTGTAACTTGGCTTCATTGAACTTGAGAAAATTCTTTCATGAGGACAGCAAGACGTTTGACATGGAGAAATTCGAGTACAGTGCCCGTTTGTGGACTACAGTATTGGAAATTTCTGTGTTGATGGCTCAGTTCCCATCAAAGGAAGTGGCTCAGTTGAGCTATGATTATCGCACATTGGGATTGGGTTATGCCAACTTGGGTTCTGTATTGATGAGCGCGGGTATTCCTTACGATTCTTCTGAGGCTACGGCGATTTGCGGAGCGATCACAGCAATTTTGACAGGAACGGCTTATGCGACATCAGCGGAAATGGCTGCTGCGAAAGGTCCATTCCGTATGTACGAGAAAAACAAGAAGCATATGTTGCGCGTTATCCGCAACCATAGATATGCAGCATACAACACACCTTTGGCATTTGAAGGATTGGGTATTAAGCCCGTTTGTTTGGATGAGAAGCATTGCCCAGATTACTTGTTGAAAGCTGCTTGTAACGCTTGGGACAAAGCAGTACAGTGGGGTGAGAAGTACGGTTTCCGTAATGCTCAATCTACCGTTATTGCACCAACTGGAACCATCGGATTGTTGATGGATTGCGATACAACGGGTATCGAGCCTGACTTTGCTTTGGTGAAATATAAGAAATTGAGCGGTGGTGGTTACTTTAAAATTGTAAACCAAACGGTGCCAGTGGCATTGAAGCATTTGGGTTACGATGTAAAGCAAACGCAGGACATCGTTGATTACGCAAAAGGTCACCAGACCTTCAAGGGTGCGCCTCATATCAACCACGATAGCTTAACGGCTTTGGGTTTCAACGATGCAGATTTGGCGAAATTGGAGTCAGAAGCACCGATGGCATTTGAGATCGGATTTGTATTTAACCAATATTCATTGGGCGAAGAGACTTTGCAGCGTTTGGGCTTTGATTCAGCGCAGTACAACAATCCGCGTTTCAACATGTTGCAGGCTTTGGGCTTTACTAGAGAGCAAATTGCTGAGTGTAATGATTTCGTTGCAGGGACAATGACCATTGAAGGTGCGCCTCATTTGAAGGAAGAGCATTATTCAGTATTTGATTGCGCAAACAAGTGTGGTAATAAAGGAGTTCGTTTCATTCATGCCAATGCACACATTCGTATGATGGCATCGGCTCAGCCATTTATTTCTGGAGCAATCAGTAAGACAATCAACTTGCCAAACGAGGCTACGGTTGACGAAATCAAGGAGTGTTACCATTTGAGTTGGACTTTGGGATTGAAGGCAAATGCTTTGTACCGCGATGGTTGCAAATTGAGTCAGCCTTTGAGCAATAAATCAGAAACTTCAGAGGACAATACAGAAGAGAAAGCAACGGCTTCAACGGACAGTGCTGCTGCACCGAAGGTTGCAAGTGTTGGTGAGTTGACCCCAGAGATGGTTTTAGAGGCTGCTAAGCGCATTTTGAGTGAGAGTCCTGATACCAAGTTCAAACGTCAGCTATCGAACATCGTAGAGAAGAAGCGTTTGCCAAACCGCAGAAACGGATTTACCCAAAAGGGCCGTGTGGGAGGACAGACAATTTTTGTTCGTACGGGAGAGTATGATGATGGAACATTGGGAGAGATCTTTATTGATATGCACAAAGAGGGTGCGAGTTTCCGCAGTTTGATGAACTGTTTCTCAATTGCGGTTTCAGTGGGCTTGCAGTACGGTGTGCCTTTGGAGGAGTTCGTAGACAAGTTTGCATTCACTCGTTTTGAGCCAAGTGGTATGGTTGAAGGTCATCCTAACGTGAAAAACGCGACATCAATTGTAGATTATATCTTTAGATTGTTGGGCTTTGAATATTTGCGCAGGGAGGATTTGGTACAGGTGAAGCCAAGTGATTTGCGTGCACCTGAGGCTGTTGAGGCACCGGTAGTTAGCGAATTCCGTCCGGTATTCAATCCAGAGCCATCACCAGCGGTTTCAGCGGCACCAGCAGTGGTTTCAAGTGAGCCTTTGCCTAGCAAGTTTGATATGCAAGATCACATGAGAGAGATTCAGAGCGATGCTCCGGCGTGTAACGTATGCGGTCATATTACGGTTCGCAGCGGAACATGTTATAAGTGCTTAAACTGTGGAAACAGTTTGGGTTGTAGCTAAGCGAAGCGGGGATTTGCGAGGAATTGCAATTCTTGAAAAAATTTGATAATGTGGGGACCCCCAGCGGCGCAGCCGCTGGGGGTCCTTCTTTTAAAAAATTTCCCATCCCCCCAACCCAAAACAATTTAACTTTGTAAACATTACAATTATGGCTTTCGAAAAAGTAAAACGCAGCGAGAATTACAGTGAATGGTATAATAACCTGGTTAAAAATGCCGACCTAGCAGAGCATAGCGCCGTGAAAGGTTGCATGGTCATTAAGCCCTATGGCTACGCCATTTGGGAGAAAATGCAACGTCAACTCGATGACATGTTCAAAGAAACAGGTCACGTCAATGCCTATTTCCCGCTGTTCGTACCCAAAAGCCTCTTCGAAAAAGAAGAAAAAAACGCCGAAGGCTTCGCCAAAGAATGCGCCGTGGTTACCCACTATCGCTTAAAGGCAAACCCGGATAAACCTGGTCATTTGATGGCCGACCCTGACTCCAAATTGGAAGAGGAACTCATCGTACGTCCTACCTCAGAGGCCATCATCTGGAATACATACAAAAATTGGATTCAGAGTTATCGCGATCTACCCATTCTAATTAACCAATGGGCCAACGTGGTTCGATGGGAAATGCGCACCCGATTATTTTTGCGTACAGCGGAATTCCTATGGCAAGAAGGTCATACCGCACATGCAACCAAAGAAGAAGCATTGGTGGAAGCTCGGAAAATGTTGGAAGTATATTCTGAATTTGCCGAAACCTTTATGGCTGTGCCAGTAATCAAAGGCGTAAAAACCGAAAAAGAACGTTTTGCCGGCGCCGATGATACCTATTGCATCGAAGGGATGATGCAAGATGGAAAAGCGCTGCAAATGGGAACAAGTCACTTTTTGGGACAAAATTTCGCCAAGGCCTTTGATGTGAAATTTCAGAGCAAGGAAGGCAAATTGGAATACGTTTGGGCAACTAGTTGGGGCGTTTCTACCCGATTGATGGGTGCGTTGATTATGACACACAGCGACGATGAAGGTTTGGTTTTGCCGCCAAAGTTGGCACCGATTCACGTGGTAATTGTACCTGTTTATCGCAGTGATGAAGATTTAGAGAAGATCAAGGAGGCCATGAAGCCACTTTCGGTTCAATTAAAAGCATTGGGATTAACGGTTAAGTTTGATGATCGCGATACATATAAGCCCGGCTTTAAGTTTGCGGAATGGGAGCTAAAGGGGGTTCCAGTTCGTTTGGCGGTGGGTATGCGTGATTTAGAGTCTGGCACGGTTGAAGTCGCTCGTCGTGATACCAAGGAGAAGTTTGTTGTCGCCATGGATGATTTGCAGTCGCGCATCGTTTCATTGATGGATGAGATACAGCAAAATTTGTTTGATCGCGCAGCAAAATATCGTGAAGAAAAAACCCAAGAGGTTAATAGTTGGGATGAATTTTTGGAGGTAATCAACGTAAAAGAGGGATTTGCCATTGCACATTGGGATGGAACGGGAGAGACCGAAGAGAAGATCAAAGAATTGACCAAGGCCACCATACGTTGTATTGCGATTGATCAGAAATTGGAAGACGGTGTTTGCGTATACTCAGGAAAGCCAAGTAAAGGCAGAGTGGTATTCGCGAAAGCGTATTAATTCTTTTTACTTGACAGATACGCTTGGGTGAAAATGGCACCTAGGATGATGAATGCGCCGGTGTAAAACCAGATATTGAGGTCTTTGTTTTCGTTGAAAATTACAGCACCTAGAACTATTCCGTAGATTGGTTCGAGGTTCACTGTGAGGTTTGCGGTAAAGGCGCTAAGCTGATTAAGGGCATAGGTTCCCAAGTAAAAGGTTAGGTTGGTGCATAACAATGCGAGCAGAATAATCCAAATTAAATCCCAAGGACCTGTTGTGATATTTTCTAACTTGAGTAAATCGAGATCAAGAGGAGGCAGCCAAGGAATATGGTCGGTTGAAATCAGGGCGACAACTGCTGACAAAACGAGAGCTCCCGAAATCATTTCCAAGGTTGAGATAGCAAGGGGTTTGGCGCGATGGATATTGGCCTTGTTGAGCGTAGTAAATGTAGCGGCGAGAGCGGCACTTAAAAGTCCGGTGATGACCGCCCATCCATAAGAAACATCGCCGACTTTGGCCACGTGACCCGGTTGATTTTCGGGCAGTGAGAAATAGATAAACAGGATTCCAAGGACCACAATCAGGCCCATATAAATATCTCTTTTGGAGAAGGGCTGTTTGAGTACAAGAGGTTCAATGATGGATGCAAAAAAGGATGCGGAGCCTAAGCAGGCCAAGGTTACGGAGACAGAATTGCCCAATTTGATGCTTCCATAAAAGGTAAGCCAATGTGCGCAGACCAGTAGTCCAATGCCAAAAAAGATAAATATCGTATGAAGAGAAAGACCTTTAAGCGACTTCCAAACGGGGGGCATCAACAAATAAATGATGGCGGTAAGCATCATTCGATGCCAAACCAAGGTAATTGAACCGTAAGAAATGAGCTTGCCGAGGATGGCTGTAAACCCCCAAAGGAACACGGCAACATGCAGTGCGATAAATGCTTTGGTTCTAGGAGAAGTTTCGGAAGCCATAACCTGTTTAAAAAATCAAGGCCGCTGATTAAAGCGGCCAGGATGTTGGTATATAAAAGCGCGTAACAGTTGGCGTTATCGAAATAACCGATAACAATACAAATATAACGATTTTGGAAAAAATTGCAAAATAATTTAATTGAATTTTCCTTTGTAACGGTCTTTGATTTCGTTCACAATGGTGCGCAATTCTTGTTCTTTGTCTTTGTTCATGACCAAGAGAACTTCGTCTGATTCAACAATGACGATATTGTCTACGCCGTTTACTACAATCAGCTTGTGTGAGTTGTTGAAAACGAGGCTTTCGGTGGTGTTGTACACGTGAACGTTTTTCCCAACGATGGCGTTATTTTT
>CAJBVU010000304.1 GCA_903959115.1 uncultured Bacteroidota bacterium | reverse complement strand
GCATGCTCCAAATTGTTCGCCTTCGCACGCTCGGCTGTCATCTTCTCGTTCAATTCATAAACGCGATTGATCTGCTTTGCCAAAAATGCAACAATCTCAGTCTGCGCCTTGTGACTATCCTTCTTCAATCCCATAGATTGTAACGCATTTACGTTATCCGCCAAACGCTTCTGGTAATTCACAGCGGCAGGAATCACATAACTGCTCA
Source organism: uncultured Bacteroidota bacterium (assembly GCA_903959115.1). Lineage (GTDB taxonomy): Bacteria > Bacteroidota > Bacteroidia > NS11-12g > UBA955 > UBA955. The sequence continues at coordinate 9,367 of CAJBVU010000304.1, read as the reverse complement.
CCAATTCATTCATCACACGACCTTCAATCTGCAAACGAAGCACATAAGTCTCGTAACGAATTTCTGTGCGCGCTTCCAATTCCCTGTGAGAGAAAATGCCATTGTCAACAAACAACGACGTAGATGCAGGTGTCAAATAAGCCTTCAAAGCTTCAGGAGTAGTTGTAATATTACTCAGTCCACGCTTCTTGGCTTCCTTCTTCCACTCTTCCCCGTAACCGTTTCCACCAAACAAAATCTTACGACTGTCGGCGATGTATCCGCGCAAAATGCCTTTGATAGCATCTTCCACTTTCATACCTTTTTTCGATTTCAATACCGCGTCTACTTCCGACTTAAACTGCTTTAACTGATTGGCCATGATTGTATTCAAGACCACCATTGAACTTGAGCAATTGTCTGAACTTCCCACTGCGCGGAACTCGAATTTATTTCCCGTAAATGCAAATGGCGATGTACGATTTCTATCGGTATTATCAAACAAAATCTCAGGAATATTTGGAACATTAATCGTTGCCGAAACCCCAGCCTTTGTCGCCGTTTTGGCATTCGCCTCAAAATCATTCAACACATTTTCCAAGGTATGACCCACAAACACACTCATGATTGCCGGTGGTGCTTCGTTGGCCCCCAAACGGTGATCGTTGGCAGCCGTTGCGATACTGGCACGCAACAAATCGCGGTGGTCGTGCACTGCCTTAATCGTATTGACAAAAAACGTCAAGAATTGCAAATTGCTTTCAGGGCTATTGCCAGGTGCGAGCACATTTACCCCGGTATCAGTGATAATACTCCAGTTGTTGTGCTTTCCGCTTCCATTGATTCCTTTATAAGGTTTTTCATGAAGCAAAACGCGCAATTGATGATCTGAGGCAACACTCTCCATCAAATCCATCAACAAAGAGTTGTGATCCACAGCCAAATTCATATCCTCATATTGAGGAGCGCATTCGAACTGAGCCGGTGCGACTTCATTATGACGGGTTCTCAAGGGAATTCCCAACAAGTGAGCGCGCTCTTCAAAATCTGCCATAAATGCCAACACGCGATTGGGAATGCTACCAAAATAATGGTCTTCCAACTGCTGTCCTTTGGCCGGGCTGTTCCCGATTAAGGTACGACCGGCAAACATCAAATCGGGACGACTCTTGAATTGCTGTTCATCAACCAAGAAATATTCCTGTTCGATGCCCAAAGAGATAGAACAAGTTTTTACGTTTTTATCAAAATAATGACAAACATCAGTAGACGCTGACTTCAAGAAGGCGACAGACTTTAGCAAGGGCGCCTTGTAATCCAACGCCTCGCCTGTATAACTCACAAATACCGTAGGAATACACAATGTTTTAGCACCGGCCTTTGGCATAATAAACGCCGGAGAACTCGGGTCCCAGGCTGTGTATCCACGTGCTTCAAAAGTATTTCTGATACCTCCGCTTGGAAATGAACTTGCATCGGGCTCCTGCTGAGCCAAGGCCTTACCTCCAAACTTCTCCATCCCCGTATCAACACCGGTAGGTTCAAAAAAACTATCATGCTTTTCGGCAGTTGTTCCTCTCAATGGCTGAAACCAGTGCGTATAATGCGTTGCGCCCAACTCCAATGCCCAAGCCTGCATCCCAGCAGCCACCTCGTCGGCGGTTTCTCTGCTGATAGGCTTACCATGGCTAGCCGCTTCTTGGATTGCCAAACACACTTCAGACGACAAATAATTGGCCTGCGCGGTTGGACCAAAAACGAGGTCTGCGTAATAAGTACTGATACCATTGTGATTCACCGAATATTCGGTTGTAACTGAACTGGAAGATTTTTTCGCCATTGTGTTTAGTATGTTTTCAAAAGGATGGTGCAAAGTTCTTAAATAATAATTGTCAATTCTACATTTATCACATGTTTATATCACCTAGTTGCCCACATCCACAGCCACAGCTAATTCGGATACTTCGTAGTTATGAACAAAAAAAACACATACTTATAGAATTTCTACATCAGCGTTCATTTACACATTAAATTCGCCCCACTAAAACAATGAGTCACTCATCTATTAACAAGGTCACCGGTGCTGGCCTTCTGATTACCTTAGGTATCATCTTTGGCGATATCGGGACTTCCCCGCTTTATGTAATGAGTGCCATCATGGGAGAGAAACCCATTAGCAACACATTAATTCTAGGAGGATTAAGTGCTGTTTTTTGGACATTAACATTACAAACGACGATTAAATATGTCATTTTAACGCTTCAGGCCGACAACAAAGGAGAAGGTGGGATTTTCTCTCTATTTAGTCTTTTGCGACGTCGTTTCCCGTACCTAGTTGTTGGAACGGTGGTAGGCGGAGCGATGCTTTTGGCAGACGGAATTATCACCCCTCCTATTTCTGTAGCCTCCGCTGTGGAAGGTCTAAAATACATCACCCCAGCGAATGGTTATAAATACGACCTCAGTCAAATCGAAACGGTTCCCATTATTATCGCCATTATTTGTGTCATTTTCCTTTTTCAACGCGTAGGAACGAATGCTGTAGGAAAATTCTTTGGACCAATCATGTTGGTTTGGTTTTCGATGCTTGGGGTTTTAGGCTTCGGCGAAATCGTAAAACACCCAGAAGTTTTGGCAGCCTTCAATCCAATTCATGTCGTGTATTTCCTAAAATCCAGCCCCAACGCCTTCGTTTTACTTGGTGCCGTTTTCCTTTGTACTACCGGAGCTGAAGCGCTATACTCGGACTTAGGTCATTGTGGAAAAAAGAACATTCGTGTCTCCTGGGTTTTTGTGAAAATCAGCTTATTACTTAACTATTTTGGACAAGGCGCTTGGTTGATCGCAAGAACAGGAACAACCTTGAATGGTCAAAAACCATTTTATGGAATGATGCCCGATTGGTTCCTCCCCGCCGGCATCGCAATTGCTACTGTTGCGGCCATCATCGCTTCGCAAGCCTTGATCTCCGGTTCTTTCACTTTGGTATCAGAAGCCATTCGATTACACTTCTTTCCAAAATTCACAGTCAAATTCCCAACCAATGTAAAAGGTCAGATCTACATCCCTGTAGTAAACAATGCCCTATTAATTGGTTGCATCATGATAGTTTTAATATTTAAAGAATCTGCGGGAATGGAAGCCGCCTATGGCTTGGCGATTACTGTCACCATGCTAATGACATCCATCCTATTGTATTACTATCTCAAAAAGCAACGTTGGCCTATGATCCTCGTTTTGATGATTATGGCTGTCTTCATGACGGTTGAAATCGCATTCCTGATCGCCAACCTCCACAAATTCGCCGACGGTGGTTTTGTCACTTTGCTCATTGGAATGGGAATTATTCTCGTTATGTACATCAGTTTCCGAGGCGGACACATCAAACAATCGATGGTTGTTACGGAAAAACTCACCAGCTATCGCGATAAATTGCGCGCTTTAAGTCAAGATACCACGCTGCCCAAATTTGCCACGCACTTGGTTTATTTGAGTAAGGCACAACGTGACGATGAAGTAGAATCACCATTGATTTATTCGATCCTTTACAAACGCCCCAAACGTGCTGATTTTTATTGGTTTGTGAACATCGAATTAACCGATGAACCTTACACCATGGAATACAAAGTAAATGTGGTTGAAAAGAACGATATCATTCGGGTTAGATTTAGATTGGGATTCCGCGTGCAACAGAAAATTAGCGTTTATTTGAGAATGGTAATTCAAGAGATGGTTGACAAAGAAGAAATTGATCTGGACCCATACTACCACGCCTTCATCGACAAAAACCACCTAGGGGATTTCCGTTTCGTACTGGTGGATGAGGAGATGAGTCAAGAGAATGAATTGTCAATTGTAGACGATTTGGTAATGCAGGCCTACGATAGCATGAAAGTATTTGCAGGTAAACCAGAAAAATGGTTCGGCCTCGATGGATCAGTCGTCACCCACGAAATGGTACCCGTGATTATCAAGCCGCGCACAACTGCAAAACTTAAGAGAATTTAACAATCCATCAATATGAAAAAGGGATTATTCGGGGTCGGAATTTGGGCTTTCAGTTTTTTCTGTAGCACAACAAGCTTAGCCCAATCTACTGAGAAAGACCCAAAAAGTACTTCAATTAATTCAACGGAAGTACTAACACTGGAAAGCATTTTCAAAGACCCATCTCTGTATCCAAAACCGGGGAATTTTGGGGAATTCGCACCAGACGGAAAACACTTCATCGAATTAAAACTTGAAGATCCGCAACCTTCGGATAAGAAAACTTCCAATTCACCCATTGCTTGGTCGTTAATCAAAAAAGACATCGAAGGAAAATCAAATACGCCAATTGTATTGTTCGATGCGCATTGGTTTGATAAAACTCCACCCCAAGGCAGCTACGAAATCAGTAGCGATGAGAAGTTCATGGTGGTTCAGTACGAGATGCAGCAGGTGTATCGACATTCATTCACCGCAAAATGCTATGTTGTTGACTTACAGAATCATAAAATCACCTACATACCCGAACGTATGCGTTATCCAACCCTGTCACCGGATAACAAACGGATTGCATATGTGAAAAATAACAACGTTTTCATCTACGACTTACTGGCAGCCAAAGAGATGCAAATTACAACCGACGGGGAGGAAAATAAAATCATCAATGGTGCGGTGGATTGGGTTTACGAAGAGGAATTCACGATGGACAACGGCATGCGGTGGTCGCCCAGTGGGGGATTTCTTGCATTCTACCACTTCGACGAGAGCAAGGTTAAGGAATTTTCGATGGACATGTTTAACAGCAAATCCTTGTATCCTTCGCAAACGCAATGGAAATATCCAAAAGCTGGGGAAGATAATGCCAAGGTGGATGTACATATTTATTGTCTTAACGACCAAAAGACTCGCATCGCAAAAACAAATAGCGAAAAAGACCAGTATTTGCCCCGTATCCAATGGACCCAAACCGATCAATTCTTGAGCATACAGCGATTGAACCGTTGGCAAAACCATTGGGAATTGCTTTTTTGTACTCCGTTGAATGGTGATTGCAATTTAATCTTGGAAGAAGTGGATTCTGCGTATGTGGAAATCACCGACAACTTGACCTTTATCCCAAAAACGACCCAGTTTATCTACAGCAGCGAGAAATCGGGTTTCAATCATTTGTACTTGCATGATTACAGCGAATGCATCGAAAAAGGAATTGTATCGCCCAATTGTGCTGCAACCCAACGCTATTCCAAGGCCCTTACTTCTGGTCCTTTTGATGTGATTCGATTCTTGGGCTACGTTGACGCAACGAAAAGTATCGTTTACAGCAGCAGCGAGCAATCGATGATTGATGACCACGTGTATTGCATCGGCTTGAACGGGAAAGGCAAAAAACGACTCACGGAACCAGGCTACAATTACAACGTATCATTGGGCCCAAACGCCATTTACTATACCGAATCGCGCAGTAATAATAGCAACTTGCCAATCGTAGAGCACCGCATCAAACGGATGGACGGCAAATGGGGCAAAGAGGTCGAGCTAAATTCCGCTTGGTCTGAGAAAATGAAATCTTTGAATTTGGGTCAAGTGAAGTTCGATGAGTATGCCACAGACACCAGTGTTATCGGATATTGGAAGACCGAATTTTGGCACTTGGCCGCGCAAAACGGATGGGATGCGAAAACTGCAATTGCACAATACGAAATTCATCAGCAGTTGCTCAATAAACAAATCACCTATACGATTTATCCACCCAATTTTGATGCGAGCAAGAAATACCCAGTATTGATGTTTGTATACGGTGGACCGGGCAGCAATCAGGTACGAAATCAGTTTGGCAGTCGCAATTTCTTTTACCACCAATATTTGGCGTCACAAGGGTATTTAATTTCGGTGGTGGACAATCGTGGAACGGGCAGAAAGGGTGCGATATTCAAAAAATCGACCTATTTAGAATTGGGATTATTGGAAAGCACGGACCACGCTTATGCCGCAAAACAGATGGCAAAACTCCCCTACGTTGATGCGAGCCGAATTGGCATTTGGGGATGGAGCTTTGGCGGATATATGAGCAGCAGCGCAATCACCAAACACAGTGATGTATTTAAGGCCGCGGTGGCAGTGGCTCCTGTTACGCATTGGAAATTTTACGACAATATTTATACTGAGCGATATTTGCGTAGGCCCATCGATAATCCCTTGGGTTATGAAAACAACTCGCCTTTAAATTTTACGGACGGGATTAAAGGCAATTACTTGTTGGTCCATGGCACAGGTGATGACAACGTGCATTGGCAAAACTCGGCAGAAATGATCAATGCAATGATTAAATCTGGAGCGAAATACGATAGCGAGGTATATCCAAATCGCAACCATGGCATTGGTGATAGGGCTGCTAGTTTCCATTTGTATCGCAGAATGACAAATTTTATTTTGGAAAAATTATAACTCCTAATTTTACACTTGCGATTTTCGTCACAATACTTGCCTGAAATTTGCAACCTCAAAAAAACGCTATTGAATTAAAATTGTTAAACCATCATGAATTTACAAATCGGATCCCCCGCCCCTGACTTTTCTGCAAATAACCAGAAAGGCGAAACATTGTCGATAGGCCATTTTACAGGCAAAAAATTGGTATTATATTTTTATCCAAAGGACGACACACCTGGATGTACTGCTGAGGCCTGCAGTCTTCGCGACAATTACCAAGACTTAATCGCGAAAGGATATGCCATTTTGGGTGTGAGTCCAGATACAGAGGTGAAGCACCAGAAATTCATTGATAAGTACGACCTACCCTTTGACTTGCTGGCTGACACCGATAATGCGGTGGCTTTGGCTTATGGCGTTTGGGTAGAGAAGAGCATGTATGGTAGAAAGTACATGGGTATCGCAAGAACAACATTTGTGATTGACGAGAAAGGAAACTTGGCGGAAATCATTGAAAAGGTGGATACAAAAAACCACGCTACTCAGATCATCAAATAACACATTATAGTCGTTCACTTCGTTTTCAACGGATTTGTTCATCCTATTGTATTTTTGCAGAGACACTCTGTGAAATAATCCCATTAACTAATGCATTCAATCAAACAAAACATCGGTATCGTAGGCAGCGGAAGTTGGGCCACTGCATTAATCAAGATGATTACCGATGCGGGACATACCGTGCATTGGTGGATTCGTAACCCGGAGAAGGCAAGCTATATTCAAACGCACTTGCACAACCCGGATTATTTGAGCAGTGTAGAAATCCATGCAGAGAAGGTAATAGTGAGCAATGATTTACAGTTTGTACTCAACAATTGTGGCATTATTATTTTGGCAGTGCCATCGGCTTTCATTCATCAGAGTTTACATGGCGTAATTTTACCTAAAGAAAACATCTACGTTTCGGCAATTAAGGGCATCGAACCCAATACCAACTTGGTAATGGCTAAATACCTTGAAAAAAATCACGGGATCCATACAGACCAAGTGGCTATCATCACCGGCCCATGTCATGCCGAAGAAGTAGCCGCCGAAAAACTCTCCTATTTAACTGTTGCCGCAAACACGCTCGATATAGCACAGTTGGTTAAAAGATATCTTGAAGGCGAATTCATCCGAGTATGGTGCAGCTCTGATTTAATTGGGGCCGAGTATTCTGCGGTAATGAAAAACATTTACGCCATCGGGGCCGGGATTGCACATGGATTGGGATATGGAGACAACTTTTTGGCGTTGTATACAAGTTGTGCGATTCGGGAAATGAAGGTATTTCTGCAAGCCATTGACCCATCAGATCGCGACGTAGATGAGGCCGCTTATTTGGGAGATTTATTGGTTACTTGTTATTCCCAATTTAGTAGAAACAGAACTTTCGGCAACATGCTTGGCAAAGGATACAGCGTAAAGGCCGCACAGTTGGAAATGAATATGGTTGCTGAGGGTTATTATGCTTCCAATTTGATTTATAACAAAAGCACCAAGCGCGACTTACAATTGCCAATTGCCGATGCCGTTTACCGCGTGATTTATGAAAATGCGAATGCCAAGAAAACATTCAAAGTTCTGAGCGATCATAACTTGCATTGATTCAGTTTGCATATGGACTGACAAGGAATCCTAACTGTCGCTTAGGTATTACGGGTTCAATTAAATTCATAATTCAAAACAAAAGGAGAGTTAATTTGTACCTTTAAATACAAACATGGGATTTAAGATTTATACAAAAGCAGGCGATGATGGAAAAACCGGATTAATCGGTGGAGAACGAGTATCTAAACACCACATCCGTGTGGAGAGTTATGGAACAGTAGATGAACTAAACAGCCATATTGGTATGATTCGATGTCACGTGAAAGGTGAAAAGGAAGAAATACTATTGGCTGAAGTACAAAACGACCTATTTACAATTGGGTCATTCTTGGCTTCCGCTGCCAGTTCTAATCTTACCCTTCCCGAATTGGGCGAAGAGAAAATTGGTCGTTTAGAATCAGAAATCGATCGCCTAACCGAGGTACTCCCAGAGTTAAAGAATTTCATCCTACCCGGTGGCTCAATCCAAGGAGCACAGGCACACGTGGCCCGTTGCGTTTGTAGAAGAGCCGAAAGATTGGTGGTGCAATTGAGTGATATAGAAGATGTTCCGACATTTGTTGTGAAATATCTCAACCGTTTGAGTGATTACCTCTTTACTCTCGCCAGATTCCTAGATCATCAGAACGGCGGAATTGAGATTATTTGGAAACCTGAAAAGTAAATACTTACACAATTCAAAAAAGCTTTTCAAAATTCCATTTGCTTTTATTACATTTGTTCAAACAAATAAAAATATGAATAAAAATACAATTCTTTTAGGAATGGCTGCCATCGCATTGACATTGGGTTCTTGCGGCAGCAACGCATCAGAAGCGTCTGGTGCTGATTCAATCGCAACTGCTGATTCAAATGCAACTACCTACACCGTAGATGCAGCAACAAGTAATGTTGTTTGGTTTGGCACACACGCAGTTGGAACTGGCGATCACAATGGCACAATCAACATCAAAGAAGGTAGCTTGAGCATTGCAGGTGGAAACATCACTGCGGGTTCATTTGTCATCGACATGGCCTCTATCAAGTGCACAGATTCATTGCCAGCGGAATACTTGACCAAATTACACGGTCATTTCGCAGCAGAGGACTTCTTTAACACTGCAAAATATGCAACTGCGAAGTTTGAAATCACCGCTTGTGAAGTAAAAGCCGAAGGTGATAACACGCATTTCATCAGCGGTAATCTTACTATCAAAGATTCTACTAAGAACATTTCTTTCCCAGCAAAAGTGACCGTGGGTGAAACTGTAACTGCAACTGGAAAAGTGGTTATCAACCGTTTGGATTGGGGCATCAACTACGACAAAGACAACATGACTTT